>NZ_JBSSLX010000004.1:0-73995 GCF_053890995.1 Micromonospora sp. I033
CGGCCGTCCACCGGGCCGTCACCGGCCGGACACCCTGCGGTCACCGCCCGGACTCCGGCCGGCCGCCACCGGTCACGGCCCGGTTCCGGTTTCGTCACGTGGGCGGCGGCCGGACGGTGCCGTGTCGGTGCGGCTCGCTACGATCACACGTCCGGATTTCTTACAGGAGCTGACCTCATGTCGCAGCCGCCGTCCAGTCCCTACCCCGGTTCCTACCCCCCGCCCCACCAGCAGCCGGGTGGCTACCAGCCGCCGCAGCAGCCCCAGTACGGCGGTGGCTACCCGCCGGCTCCCCAGCAGCAGCCCCAGTACGGCGGCGGCTACCCGGACAGCGGCCAGCACGGCCAGCAGTACGGCGGCCACCCCCAGACCGGCCAGCCGGGCCAGCAGTACGGCGGCTACCCCGACGCGGGTCAGCCCGGCCAGCAGTACGGCGGCTACGTGGAGACCGGCCAGCCCGGCTACGGCGCCCCGGCCCCGCTGCCGCCGAAGAAGAAGTCGAGCGCCGGCAAGATCCTGCTGATCGTCCTGGCCGTCGTGCTGGTGCTCTGCGTCGGGGGTGGCGCCGCCATCTGGTTCGCCGCCAAGGACGAGGTCGGCGAGGTGGTCACCGCCACCAAGACCCGCCTGGTCGAGCCCCCCACGCTGGCCGGCCGGGCGAAGGTCACCGAGCCGCAGCTCCAGGCGGCCGCCACGCAGATGAAGTCGGAGATCGCCAAGGACGTCCCGAACGCCACCAGCACGGTCGGCGCGTTCTACGGCGATCCGGCGAAGAAGGACCTGGTCATGATCGCCGGCGCGTCCGGTGTCATCGCCGACCCGAAGAAGGAGATGGCGGACGCCATCACGGCGATCACTCCCGAGCTGGGCGCCAAGGAGTTCAAGACGGTCGACGCCGGCGCGCTGGGCGGCGACGCCAAGTGCGGCGACGGCAAGGCCGAGGAGGTCCCGGTGGCGGTCTGCATCTGGGCCGACAAGGGCAGCCTGGGCATGGTGGTGGTCTACTTCAAGTCCGCGGCCGAGATCCAGTCGGAGTTCGTCACCATGCGCGGCGAGATCGAGAAGCAGGACTGACCTCCCGCTGACCCGGTGGACCGGGCCCCCGCCCTGCGGCGGGGGCCCGTCCCGTTTTCACCGGTCAGGCCGAGGCGGCCCGCTCCGCCGGACTCCGGCAGACGCAGAACTCGTTGCCCTCGGGGTCGGCGAGCACCACCCAGCCGGTGCCGTCCGGCCGGCGGCGGTCGGCGACCAGGGTGGCGCCGAGGTCGCGCAGCCGCGCCACCTCCTCGTCGCGGGTCCCCTCGGCCGCGTGCACGTCGAGGTGGAACGCGCCCTTGCCGTGCCGCTCCCCCACCGAGACGAAGAGCAGGTCGGGGCCGTGGCCGTCGGGCGCGACGAGGACCGCCTCGGGGTCGCCCGGGTGGTCGTCGTCGTGCAGCTTCCGGTCGAGCACCCGGGCCCACCAGCTGGCCAGGGCGTAGGGGTCGTCGGTCTCGACGGTGACGCAGTGGATCTGTGCACTCACGGTGCTTCCTCCTGGATCGGAGTGCGCCCCGCCGGAGTGATGAGGGTCAGCGGGGACTGCGGGGCGCGGGACGGTTCACGGTGGACATCGACCACACCCCCTTCCACACGTCGGGCTGACGGAGTCGATCATGTCACCAACCGGCGGCGGGGACAAGGCCGCCGGCCCGGCCCCGCGAGGCGGGACCGGGCCGGACGGGAGGGCTCACCGGGTCACGGGCCGACGAAGACCGCCTTCGCCCGCCAGTCGACGCCGTCCACCGCCGGGCCGCTGCGCACGGTGAACGCCGCGGCGGGCGCACCGCCCGCCCAGTCGGTGGCCGACATCTCGCCGGTGCTCCGGTTGACCTTGTAGAGGGTGCCGCCGGCCAGGAACACCGAGCCGGCGTCGGCGAACCCGCCCGCCCCGGCGACGGTGAACTTCTCCGCGCCCACCACGCCGCTGTCCGGCGTGAACCAGCGCCAGAACAGGCCGCCCTGCCCGGCGAGGGTGTAGTAGAGCCGGCCGCCGCTGTGGAACATGCCGGTGACGTTGGGGATCTCGGGATAGAAGTTGCTGGTCACGCCGGCGTACGTCTGGCCGGCCGGGCCCGAGTCGGTCTCCACCGCGTCCCAGTAGGCGTCGTGGTAGGGGTCGACCGCCGACGCGGCGCCGAAGGTGGACCCGTTGAACGTGCGCCGCCACAGCGACCCGTTCATCCCGTAGAAGAGCGTGCCGCCGACCCAGAACGCGCCGCGCGCGGTGGACCACGCGGTGCCGTCCGGGACGGCCACCGGGCTGGCCGCGCCGACCGTGGTGCCCCCGTCGTACGACCGGACCTGCACCTCGTTGCCCGTGCCGGCGGGCGGGGCGCCGGTCTTGACGATCTCGATGCCGTCGACCAGCGGGTTCTCCACCACGTGCCGGAAGTCGAGGTCGATCGAGCCGTCACTGACCACGGTGAACGACCGCATGGTGCCCACGTTGTGCCCGACGCTGGCGGAGAGGTCGAGGTCGTCCAGGACGGTCGTCCCCTCCAGGGCCACGTCGAAGACCCGGGAGCCGGCGGCGGCGGTGCCGTCGTACCGGTTGGCCAGGTAGAGCCGGACCTGGACCTCGGTGCCCGCGGGCACCGGGAACTGCCAGCTCATCTCCGGGTCGCCCGAGGGGTCCCAGCGCTCGTCGCCGTAGAGCGCCGCCGGGGTGCCGGCCGGCACGGTGGCGTCCACGCCGCCGACCGGCGCGAAGCCGGCCGTGCTGCTGCCGGCGTTGTGGTACGGGCTGGGGTTGCCGCCGTCGTCGGCCGCCCAGTCCGGCCCGCTGTCCGTCGAGGCGACCAGCGGGCCGCCGGCGTTGACCCGGTACAGGACGTTCGTCGGCGCCGGGACGCCGGCCTGGTAGACGTGACCCGGGAGGGTGGCCGTGGTGGTCGGGTGGGGCGCCGCGCCGCCGGTGAGCGGGAAGAACGCGATCCGCTCCCGCCGGTACTGGAAGTTGCCGATCCACGAGGTGTCCGAGCCGACCCAGAGGCCGGCCGGGGTCACCAGCAGCTCCGAGGCGCCGATGCCGCGCGGGTGCCGGCCCGGGTTCCAGGACAGCGGCAGCCCGGTGCGCGGGTCGAGGGCCGCGATGCTGGCCCGGCCGACCGCGCCGGCCTGGGCCGAGTCGCCGCCGAAGCTGTTGTTCAGCCAGCGGAAGTGGCCGCCGACGTAGACCGCCTGCTCGCTGATGCCGACCGAGAGGTAGGTGTCGCCGCCGGTGTAGTCGACCCAGGTGGGCTGGAGGTCCGCGCCGGTGGCGTCGGCCTCCCAGCGGGCGGCCGCGTCGCAGAGCGTGCCGCCGTTCGGCGCGCCGGTGGTCACCACCACGAAGTAGCTGCCGTCCGGGGCGAACGCGAGGTCCCGCATGTACGAGTCGAACGCCCACCACGCGCAGCGCGGGGTGTACCGGCTGGTGTTCCAGTCGGCCACGGTGGCCGTGGTCGCGCCCAGGTCGAGCTTGACGATCTGGTCGTGCAGCACCCCGTCGGCCTTCTTGAAGTTGCCGATCACGACGAGCTTCGTGCCGTCCGGGGAGACGGCCAGCTTCTCGGCCCCGACGCCGGCGTTCGCGCCGCTGACCCCGTCGTAGTTGTGGTGCTCGGTGAGCGTGGTGGTGAGGTAGCCGTCCACCGCGCCGGTGCTCGCGTTCAGCGAGGCGAGGCCGCCGCGCGGGTTGGGGTTGCCGGCCGTGGTGAAGATGCCGCCGACGAGCAGCCGCCCGCCGACCAGGGCGACGTCGTTGACCAGCCCGTTGAACGCCGGGCCGGCGAAGCTGGTCACCACCGCCCCGGTGGCGACGTTGAGCAGGGCCACCTTGCGCCGGGTGACCCCGTTGACGGTGTTGAACCTGCCGGCGACGAAGACGGTCCCGGCGGTGGGGCCGGCCACCACCGCGTACACCTCGTTGTCGACGGTCGGCGCGAAGGCGGTGTCCACCGTCCCGGTGGCCTTGTCGAAGGCGAGCAGGTAGTTGCGGGTGATGTCGACGTCGGACCCGCGGTTCTGCACGCGGGTGAACGAGCCGGCCACGATGATCTTCGTGCCGGCGTCGTGGATCGCGGTGACCGTGCCGTCCATGATGTCCGGTGAGGCGGTGGAGGGCGTGGCTCTGACCAGCGTGGTGTGGTCGGGCGCGGCGGCGGCGGGGCCGGCCGGGGCCAGTCCGGCGGCGGTGAGCGCGACGGCGGCGAGCGCCGCGAGGACACGGCGGGTGCGGGCCGAGGGGTGGGTCACGGGCAGCTCCGGAGGCTGATGTGGACAGGCGTGTGGCAGCACTCACCCTGGGCCACCGGTCACGCGCCGTCCAGCACCCGCCACGCTTTCTGCCCGACCACCGCGCCGCTCCCGCCCGACCACCCGGTGCGGCCGGACGGGAGAGCCGGGCCGGCCGCACGAACAGGTGAGCGCCGATGGGCCCCTCAGGTGGCCGCGGGGGCGTCCGCCGACGGCAGGGTGACGGTCACCTCCAGGCCGCCGCCCGGCTGGGCGACCGCCTTCACGGTGCCGCCGTGCGCGTCGCAGACGGCGCGCACGATGGACAGTCCGAGGCCGGAGCCGCGGGCGCCGGTGCGTTCCTGCCCGCCGCGCCGGAACGGTTCGAACAGGCCCGGCACGTCGGCGGGGGCGACCTCGAACCCGGTGTTGCCGACCACCAGCCAGGACCGCTGCCCGTCGGTGCCGGTCCGCACCCAGAGCCGGCCGTGCAGGTGGTTGTAGCGGACCGCGTTCTCCACCAGGTTCCCGGCGAGCCGGTCGAGCAGGCCCGGGTCGCCGACGACCGGGGCGGAGCGCAGCGAGGTGTGCACCTTCAGGCCGATCCGCTCCACCTCGCGGGCCATCGCGGAGAGCGCGTTGGCGGTGCCCACGGCGAGGTCGAACTCGGTGCGCCGGGCCAGCCGGCCGCCGGTCTGCGCCTCGCTCCGGGCCAGCACCAGCAGCGCGTCGACCAGGCCGTTGGCGCGTTCCGAGGCGTCCCGGACCACGCTGGCCATCCGGCGGTACTCGGCCAGGTCCGCCTCGTCGTCGCTGAGCGTCACGTCGATCTCGGTACGCATCACGGCGAGCGGCGTCCGCAGCTCGTGCGAGGCGTTGGCCACGAACCGCCGCTGCGCCTCGAACGCGGCGGAGATCCGGTCCAGCATGGCGTCGAAGGTCTCGGCCAGCTCGGCGACCTCGTCGTCCGCGCCGGACCAGCCGATCCGCTCGTCCAGCGTGGTCTCGCCGAGCCGGCGGGCGGTGGCGGTGACCTGGTGCAGCGGGCGCAGCGCCCGGCCCGCCACCGCGTACGCCCCGGCGACCCCGGCCAGGCTGATCGCCACCAGCGCCACCAGGCCCTTGACCAGCAGCTCCCGCTCGTCGGCGGGGCGCAGCGCGTCCCGGACCAGCAGCCAGGCCAGCAGCACCGGGACCGCCCCGGCCCCGACCAGCAGCACCCCGTTGAGCAGGGTGAGCCGCAGCCGCAGGGTGGGCCGCAGCCGGGACCGGCCGGTCACTGTGCCACCTTCGTTCGCGACTGCGGGGCTCGCAGAACCGGCTCACTCCTCGCGCTCACAATGGGACCTCGCCGATCCGGTAGCCCGCGCCGACCACCGTCTCGATCAGCGCGGGGTCGCCGAGCTTCTTGCGCAGCGTCATCACGGTGACCCGGACGATCGTGGTGAACGGGTCGGTGTTCGCGTCCCAGACCCGCTCCAGCAGCTCCTCGCTGGAGACCACCGCGCCGCGCGCCTTGAGCAGCTCGGCCAGCACGCCGAACTCCTTGTTGGTGAGGTCGACCGGCTCGCCGGCGCGGGTGACCACCCGGCGGGCCGGGTCGAGCACCAGGTCGGCCACCTCCAGCACCGGCGGGGCGGCCGGCGTGGCCCGCCGCCCCAGCGCCTGCACCCGGGCGACCAGCTCGTCGAAGGCGAACGGCTTGGGCAGGTAGTCGTCGGCGCCGAGCTGCAACCCCTCCACCCGGTCGGCCACCGTGCCGCTCGCCGTCAGCATGAGCACCCGGGTCAGCGCGCCGGAGGCGGCCAGGTCGGCGCAGATCCGGTCACCGTGCACGCCGGGCAGGTCCCGGTCCAGGATCACCACGTCGTAGCGGGTGACGAAGGCGGCCTCGTGCCCGGCGTCGCCGTCGTAGGCGACGTCCACGGCCATCCCGCGCTTGCGCAGCCCGCGCGCGATCGCGTCGGCGAGGTTACGTTCGTCCTCGACCACCAGTACCCGCATCCCGGCCTCCCGCCTCGTGACCTCCCACAACCTAGTGCGGCCCACCAAGCGTCCCGCGCGCGCCGTCGTTGCAAAAAACCTTCAGGTACGCGATGCTCGCCGGCAGGGAGCGACAAGCCGCCCGGCCACCGGCCCGGGCCCGAGCCGACGGGAGCCCGCATGACCGCAGTCGACCCCGGCCGGGACGTGACGTACCGCCGCTTCCGCTTCCCGGCGGACCTGGACCTCGGCACCGCCGGCGGGGTGACCGGCGGCCCGGACGGGCTGGTGCTCGCCACGCCGGCCGACCGGGTGGACCACACCGACCCGCACTCCGGCGGCACCGCCGCCTACGACGCGGCGACCTGGACCTCCCCCGTGGTGCCGGTCGGCTTCGCCGCCGCCGAGCTGGTCCCCTCCTGGACCGCCGACGCCCCGCCCGGCTGCTGGCTGCGGGTGGAGTTGCGCGGCTGGGCCGACGGGGACGCCACCACCGGCTGGTACGACCTCGGCCGGTGGGCCGCCGACGAGACCACCATCCACCGCTCCTCGGTGCCCGGCCAGGCCGACGGCGTGGCCCGGGTCGCGGCCGACACCCTGCGCGTGACCGGCGCGACGGTCACCGGCTGGCAGGTCCGGGTCACCCTGCTCCGGCGCTCCGACGCGCCGGCCGGCCCGGTGCTGCGCACGGTCGGCGTGGTCGCCTCGGCCGGCGACACCCCCGGCTCGCCGGCCACCCGCGCGGGCGCACCCGGGGCCGCGGACGGCGGACCGACCGCCCTCGCCCCGGCCGACCGGACCGCCGGCCACGCCCGGGGCCGGGTGCTGGACGTGCCCCGCTACGCGCAGCGGCTGCACGCCGGCGGGGAGACCCGCTGGGGCGGCGGCGGGGACTCCTGGTGCAGCCCCACCTGCGTGTCGATGGTGCTCGACTTCTGGGGCGCCGGCCCCACCCCCGACCGCTACGCCTGGGTCGCCCCGCCCGGCCCCCGGCCGGTGGTCGTGCACGCCGCGCGGCACTGCTACGACCACGCGTACGCGGGGGCCGGGAACTGGGCGTTCAACACCGCGTACGCGGGGCTGCACGGGGTGGACGCCTTCGTCACCCGGTTGCGCTCGCTCGCCGAGGCGGAAAGGTTCGTGGCCGCCGGCATCCCGCTGATCGTCTCGGCGGCCTTCACCCGGGGGCAGGTCCCCGGGCTGGACTACGACACCCGGGGGCACCTCATCGTGCTGGTCGGCTTCACGGCCGACGGCGACCCGGTGCTCAACGACCCGTACGCCCCGGACGACGACGGGGTGCGCCGGACCGTGCCCCGGGCGGCGTTCGAGGCGGCCTGGCAGGCCGGCAGCGGCGGGGTCGTCTACGTGGTGCGGCCGGAGTCGGTGCCGCTGCCGCCGGCGCCCGCGCAGGCCAACTGGTGACTCACCGGCCCACCGGCCAGATCATCAGCCCGCCCGCCGGGCGCAGGCAGACCAGCGCGCTGCCCGAGTCGGCGCACTCGTCCCAGGAGCCGGGCAGCACGGCCCGGACCCGGACCTCCCCGGCCGCGACGTCCAGCGCGCCGACCAGCGTCCGGTCGCCGGGCATGCGGCGCAGCCCGAGCAGCCGGGCCGGGTCGTTCACGATGCCCGTGGTGCGCCAGCGGCCGAGCCGGGCGAGCGCGCGCCCGGTGGCCGGGTCGAGCACCGACAGCTCCAGCTCCAGCCCGAGGCCGGGCTCGGCGCCGAGCAGCCGGCCGCCGACCGGCGCCATGCCGACCCAGTGGTCGTCCACCCAGCTCGGACCCCCGTTCGCCGGGTCGAGGGCGCGCACCCCGCCGTTCTGGTCGCGGATGCAGACCATCCCGGCGCACTCGACGAACCAGACCCCGGCCCGCGACTCCACCGGCGTGGTCCAGCGCCGGTCCAGCCGGTCCAGCCCGTACGCGGTGACCGTGCCCGGCGCGCCGTCGACCAGCAGCAGGCCGCCCACCACCTGGGCGAACCGGTAGGACACTCCGTCCACGGCCGGCGGCACCCGGCCGGCGTGCACCAGCGCGCCGGAATCCGCGTCGTGCACCGCCACGCGGCCGTCGGCGGTGATCAGCACGATCTGGGTGACGCCCCGTTCCCCCGTCCGGTACGCGACCCCGTTCGCGGGCAGCGGCAGCGACCAGCGCACCGCACCCGAGACCGGGTCCACGGCCAGCACCGTGCCCGTACCGGCGGCGCGCGGTGTCTCGAACAGCACCCCGCCGGAGCCGGTCGACACCGGATAGCCCGACTGCCGCCAGCGCACCGCGCCCGTGTCCGGGTCGAGCAGGGTCGAGACGGTGTCGCCGGCCCCGGCCGGGCTGCTCGTCACCAACAGCCCGCCGGCCAGGGCGCTCACGCGGAGCACATGGTCGCCGGCCGGCAGGGTGAACCGCCACAGCCGCTCCCCGCCGGGCAGCCGGTGCCCGGTCACCACCCGGCCGCCCCGGCCGACCAGGCCCGGCCCGTCGGCCACCACCAGCCGGTCCCCCACGACCAGGAAGGCGGCGCCCTGCGGGGCGGGCACCCGGATCCCCGGCGCCGGCCGCACCCACGGGGCGGCGCCGGCCAGGGTCAGCAGCGCGACGCAGCAGACCGCCACCACCCGGGCCACCCGGCCCGGGGGCCGCAGCGGCCCGGGAGCCGGGCCGTCGGCGTCCTCGTCGTGCCGCATCTCCCCCAGCTCGATGACCGGACTCACGGCAGCCGCCACAGCCCGAACCCGCCGTCCAGACGGCGGCAGACGAGCAGCTTCGCGCCCAACCGGCAGTCGTTGATGACGCCGGACACCACCTCGCGGACCTCGGCCCGGCCGGTGACCGGGTCCAGTTCGGCGAGGAGCAGGCGGCCGTCCTCGGTCCGCCGGACACCGTACAGCCGGCCGTCGAACTCGTCCTGTGGGATCACCTCCCACCTGCCCAGGTCGGCGACCAGGCGGCCGGTGGCCTCCTCGACCACCGCCAGGGTGTTCCCGGTGGCCGTGCTCGCGACGACCAGGAGCCGGCCGCCGGCGGCCACCAGCGTCCCCGTCCACCGGTCGTCGGTCCACCGCACCGCCCCGGTGCCGGGGTCGAGCGCCCACATCCCGCCGGTCTGCCTGGTGGCGCAGAGCAGGCCGCCGCACCGCTCCGCGTAGCCGACCAGCGGAAGCTCCGCCGTCCACCGTCGCTGGAGGGTGTCCAGGTCGTACGCGGTGACGGTGCCGCCGGCGTCCCGGATCGCCAGCAGCATCCCGGCGGCGAGCAGGGTCCGCTCCCGGGTGGGCAGGTCGCCCGGGCGCAGGTCGCGGGCGACCAGCTTGGCGCCGCTGGCCGCGTCGTAGACGGCGGTCTCACCGGCGGCCGGCAGGTGGACCAGCCGGTCCACGCCGGACGGGCCGAAGCTGAGTTCGAGGTCGTCCGGCGTGCCCGGGGCCGACCACAGGGTCCGGCCGTCGCGCACCGCCACCCGGCGGATCGGCTGCCGGCCCGACACCTCGGGGACCTGCATCAGCAGCGCCTCGCCGGCCGGGAAGGCCACCCCGGGCTGGCGCCAGCTCACCCGGCCGGTGCGGGCGTCGAAGCCCACCGTCTCCCAGCCGGAGTCGCCGGCGGTCCGCCCGACCAGCAGCACGGCGCCGTCCTGCTCCCACACCGAGGTGGCGACGCCCGCCGGCAGCCGGGTCCGCCACAGTGTCCGGGGTGGCCCGGCCACCCGGTACGCGACGAGCTGGCGGTCGGCCCCGCCGCGCTGCGGGTCGAGCGGCTGCACCACGTACACCCGGTCACCGGAGACGAACGCGGTGGCCGCGAGGCCGCCCGCCAGGGTGCGCGCGGCGGCCCGCGGCAGCGGTGTCGCGGCGGCCAGCGTGACCAGTGCCACCAGCAGCACCGCGACGGTCCGGAACGGACGGCCGACCGACCGCGGACGCCGGGTCGACGGCTCCGGCGGGGCGTCGTCGCGCAGCTCACCCAGATCGATGACGGTCACGACCACCCCCTTCCCACGCCGCGCTCCGGCGTTCTCGGCCGAAACCGGTACGAGACGTGCCGCCTGTACGATGGCCCGTCGTGGCTGTGCCGGTGGTGGACCCCTCGCTGAACTCCTCGCCCGTCGAGGTCGAGCCCGTCGTGGCGGACCCGCCGCGGCGGCCCCGACGCCGGCCGGCCCGCGCCGACGTGCTGGCCATCGGAGCCTATGCGGTGCTCGGCGTTCTCGTCTGCCTCAACTATTGGGGCGACGTGCAACACCGGGTCTCCTCGCACCTGCCGACCGACCACAGCTGGTTCGAGTGGCTCTTCGCGCACGGCGCGTACTCGGTGCGTCACCTGGAGAACCCGCTCTTCACCGCCCGGCAGAACGCGCCGGACGGGGTGAACATGATGGCGAACACCTCGCTGCTCGGGGTCACCCTGCCGCTGGCGCCGCTCACCCTGCTGCTCGGCCCGCAGGTGATGTACGCGCTCTATCTCGGCGCGGCCCTGTCGGCGACCGCCTCCACCTCCTACTGGGTGCTGTCCCGGCACCTGGTCCGCTCCCGCGGCGCGGCCTTCGTCGGCGGCGCCTTCCTCGGCTTCGCCCCCGGCATCGTGCACCACGCCAACGGGCAGCCGAACTTCGTCTCCAACTTCCTGCTCCCGCTGATCGTGGCCCGGGTGCTGCGGCTCGGCGAACCGGGCCGGTGGCGGCGCAACGGCGTCGCGCTGGGCCTGCTGGTGGCGTACCAGATCTTCATCAACGAGGAGATGCTGCTGCTCACCGCGCTGGCCTGCCTGGTCGTCGTGGTGGCGTGGGTGGTGCAGCGACCGCGCGCGGCGCGCGAGCGGGCCGCCGCCTTCCTCGCCGCCATCGGCGTGGGCGGCGCGCTGGCCCTGCTGCTGGCCGCCTACCCGATCTGGTTCCAGTTCAACGGGCCGCAGTCCTACCGCGGCCTGCAGGGCGGGGTCTTCCACAACTGGGGCGAGGACCTGATGGCCTTCGTCACCTTCGCCCGGGACACCGTGGCCGGGGACGAGGCGGTGGAGAAGACCATCGGGCTGACCGAGCAGAACACCTGGTTCGGCTGGCCGCTGGTGCTGGTCGCGCTGGTGGCCCTGGTGCTGCTGGTGCGCCGCTCGCTGCCGGCCCGGATCGCGGCCGTGCTGGTGGTGGTCTTCTCGGTCGCCGCGATCGGCCCGAAGGTGCGCTTCGACGGGGTGGAGACCACTGTCGACGGCCCCTGGGCGTACGTGCCGGACGACCTGCCGCTGGTCGAGATGATGATGCCGACCCGGCTGAGCCTGGTGGTGGCCGCCGCGGTCGGCGTGCTGCTCGCGCTGGCCTGGGACGCGCTGTCCGGGCGCGGCCGCCCGCCGGTGCCCGCCCAGCGCACCGGCTCGTCCGATCCGGCCCCGCCGCGCCGCCGCTGGGTGCGCCTCGTCGGGTACGCCGCGATCGTGGCCGCCCTGCTGCCGCTGCTCCCCCGCCCGCTGCCGGCCCAGCAGATCGACCCGCCGCCGCACTTCATCACCGCCGGCGGCTGGCGGCCGTACGTGCCGGACGGCCGGACCCTCGTGCCGGTGCCGATCCCCAGCAACGTGCACGGCCTGCCCACGCTGCGCTGGAGCGCGCTGACCGGGCAGGAGTTCCCCATCCCCGGCGGCTACTTCATCGGCCCGAACGAGGTGGGCGAGGGGGTCTTCGGCGCGCCGAACCGGCCCACGAGCACGCTGATCTACTCCACCATGGACGCGGGGAAGGTGCCGCCGCTCACCGACGAGAACCGCCGCCAGGTCCTCGACGACCTGCGCTTCTGGAAGGCGTCGGTGGTGGTGCTCGGCGCGAACCCCCGCGAGGGCGTGCTCCGTGAGCTGATGACCCAGCTGCTGGGCCCGCCGCAGCGCGTCGACGACGTCTGGCTCTGGGACGTCCGCGACCGCGTCTGACGCCAGGCCGAGCGGGTCAGCCGGTCAGGGGGCGGACGTCCCAGAGGTGGGCGCCGGGGACGTCGCGGCCGGGGCCGACCAGGGCGTCCACCGTGGCACGGACCGGGTCGCCCGGCGACGAGTCGGCCTGCACCAGCACCGCCGCCCGCCAGTGCCGCAGGTCCGCGACGGCCTGACGGCGTTCCGCGTCGCCGATCGGCGGCACCTGGCCGGTCTCGGCGGCCCGGCGCAGCAGCAGCGAGGTGGGCAGGTCGGGCGCGCCCCAGTGGGCGGTCGGGTCGTCGGCGGCGCGGGGACCGATGAAGTAGCCGCCCGGCGCGTCGAAGGCCAGCCCGGTGCGCGCCGACCAGAAGGTGGCCGGGCTGACCCCGGACCCGGTGACCGGCGGCACCGGCACCAGCGTCCGCCCCGGCGGCACGTACTCGCGCCAGCCGCCGTCAGCCACGAAGGCCGGCACCGGCATCGCCGGCACGGTGCGGATCGGGGTCGGGGTGAGCGGCAGCAGCGCGGCGGCGACCGCCCCCGCCAACGGCGCCCAGGTGCGGGCCGCGCGGTGCCGGACCCGGTCCAGGGCGAGGGCCAGCAGCACCCCGAGCACCGGTACGCAGACCAGCGCGAACCGGGCCGGCACCACCAGGTCGAGCAGCGGCACCCCGGCGAGCAGCGCGTACGGCCCGGGCACCCCGGTGTCGCGCCGGTTCACCACGACGGTGGTGCCGAGCGAGAGCAGCGCGAAGAGCAGCCCGCAGGCGGCCAGGGCACGCACCAGGGGCCGCCGCCACAGCCGGACCACGATCAGCACGGCCAGCAGCGGCAGGAACGGCCCGAAGAACGAGTTCTCCTCGGTGGGGTTCGGGGAGAGCAGCCCGGCGTGGTAGCCGTCCCCGGCGACGGTCTGCCGGGCGGCGCCGGCGTACGAGGCCAGGTCCAGCCGGTAGCCCCGGGCGTAGAACGGCATCCCGCTGTAGTGGCCCGGGCCGCGGAACTGCACCCAGAGCGGGTACGCCAGCAGCACCCCGGCGACCAGCGCGCCGATCCCCAGCCGGCGCGCCACCACGGGCGCCAGCCGGCGCGCCCCGGCCCGGTCGGCCAGCGCGTACGCCCCGGCGAAAACCCCGGCCGCGAGGGCCAGGAAGACCAGCACCTCCTCGCCGAGGAAGACCTGGTAGGCGACGGCCAGCCCGAGCACCACCCCGTCCCGGCGGACCCGGTCGGTGCCCGGCCGGAACACCAGCCCGAGGATCACCGGGATCAGGAACTGGGCGGCCATGTGCAGGTGCGCACCGGCCTGGGACACCAGCCCGGGGGCGAAGCCGCAGAACAGCCCGCCCACCGCCGCGGCGGCCCGGGACCGGACCAGCCGGCGGGCGAGCAGCGCGTACCAGGCGGTGGCGGTGCCGGCGAGGCAGAGCACCACGGCCACGAGGAAGGCCACCTGGGAGCCGAACAGCGCGGTGACCGGGGTGAGCGGCACGCCCAGCCCGAGCACCGAGGTGTTGGCCATCAGGTTGACCCCGTCCGGCACGTTCAGGGCGGTGCTGTGCAGCGGGTTCTCCCCGCCGGTCACCGCGCGGGCGGCCCGGGCCAGCATCCACTCGAAGAGCATCTGGTCGCCGGCCTGGTGGAACAGCCGCTCGGGCCGGCGCCACTGGCCGGCGGTGAGCAGCACGGCCAGGCCCAGGTAGCCGGCGACCACGAGCGCGTCGACCGGGCGCGGCCGCCACCGGCGCCGGGGCGCGGGATCGGGGCGGTCCGGGCCGGTCAGGCGGACTGGCTGGTCAGTGTCCGGACGTCCCACAACCACACGTCCAGCTCCTGCCGGGCGGGCCCGACCAGCTGCTCCACGGTGCGGCGCAGCGGCTCGGCGTTCTGCTCGTTCAGCGGCAGCACCACGATCGCGGCCCGCCAGTGCCGCAGCTCGTCGAGGAAGCGGCGGCGCTGCCGGTCGTCGAGCTTCGGCGTACGCCCGGTGGCCTCGACCTCGGCGAGCAGCTCGCCGATGCCGCTGGGCCGGCCACCGAAGCGGCCCGGGTCGCCGGTGACCCCGTTGCGCGGGGCGAGGAAGTAGCCCCCGGGAATCTTGAAATCCAGGTCGGTGCTGGCCGCCCAGCGCATCGGGTCGGTGTTGCCCATGGCCGGCACGGGCACGGAGACCAGGGTCTGGTCCGGCCCGACGTACTGCCGCCAGCGGTCGGCCGTGATGAACGCCGGCACCGCCGGGCGGGTGGTGACCCGCAACGGCATCGGCGCGATGGGCAGCAGCGCGAACACCAGGCCGGCGGCGGTCAGGGTACGCACCGTCCGCCGCTCCACGACACGCAGCGCCGCCGCCCGCTCGACCGCCAGGGCCAGCAGCACCCCGATGACCACGGTGGTGATCAGACCGAACCGGGTCGGCACCACGGCGTCCAGCAGCGGCAGCTTGACCAGCAGCTCCCACGGGCCGGTGATCAGGTCCCGGTCCCACCAGGACACCCGCTCACCGAGGGAGAGCACGGCGAAGAACAGCCCGGTCGCCGCGAGCGCCCGGACCACCACCTCCCGGCGCAGCCAGACCACGATGCCGACGGCCAGCAGTGAGAGGCTCCAGCCGAAGAAGGCGTTCTCCTCCGAGTAGTTCGGGGCGAGGTTGACGTTGGCCCGCTCGTTGCCGCCGAGCGTGGTCGAACCGGGGGCGAAGAAAGCGGCGATGTCGTTGCCGTAGTCGCGCACCGTGTCGCTGAGCCCGTGGTACGCCATCGGCCCCGCGAACTGCACCCACAGCGGATACGCCAGCAGCGCCCCCGCGAGCACCGCGCAGACCGCCAGCCCGGTGCCGAGCGGCCGCCACGCGGCAGCCCACCGCTCGCGCTGCTGCACCACCACGGCGAACAGGAACACCCCGCAGGCCAGCGCCGTGAAGAGCAGGATCTCCTCGTTGACGAACGCCTGCGCGGTGACCAGCAGGGCGAGCAGCGCGCCGTCGCGCACCGGCCGGGTGGAGCGGGTCAGCACCAGCACCCGCCAGACGATGAACGGCAGCAGGAACTGGCTGATGATGTTCGGATGCCAGTTGGCGTGCGACAGCATGGCCGGCGAGAACCCGCAGAACCAGGCGCCCACCGCGGCGGCCAGCCGGTTGCGGACCAGGTGCCGCGACAGCACCCGGTACCAGGCGGCGGCCGTGCCGGCGAGGCCGAGCGTGACCAGCGTGACGAAGGAGACCGCCGGTCCGAACAGGAGGGTCACCGGCACCATCGGGATGCCGAGGGCCAGGATGGCGGTGTTCGCCATCAGGTTGACCCCGTCCGGATAGTTGAACTGGTCGGTGTAGAACGGGTACTCGCCGTGCAGCACGATCCGCACCGAGTGGGCAAGGAAGAACTGCACCTGCGCCGGGTCGCTGCTGTAGAGCGCGGCCACCCGGCCGGCCGGGTCGGCCCAGATCCCGCTGGTCACCCAGAGCGCGGCGAGCAGGAAGACCCCGTACACGGCCAGATCCTGCCGGCGCGGCGTCCACCGCCACCGCCGCCGGGCGGCCGGCGCGGCGGGCTCCGGGTCGGGCGCGGTGACCGAGGGTTCGTCCACCATGACGGAGAGCGGTCCGCCCGAGGCTTCGGCGTCCGGCGTCGAGGCGCCACGGGGCTCGTCAGGCGTCACAGTCGGCGGAGTCTACCGGAGCCGGAAATTGGCGTACGAATCGCACGTCCCACCGTCCTCAGTGGTCATCGTCCGAAAGGGTGAGCCGGGCGCGGCCGGGTGACCGGTCGTCTCGTACCATGTGGGCTTCCGGACACGACCGGTGAAGACGGGATTCAGGGGGCGTACAGGGTGGTTTCAGTCCGCCGACGCGGCACGACGGCCACCGCGCTGCTGGCGCTGCTGCTCACCGGCTGCGGCCCGGTCGCCGGGAAGCAGCCGGCGGCGCTGCCGGTCGGCTACGACAGCCTGGACGGCGCCCTGAAGGTCTGGCCGGCGCGGGGCAACCTGGCCCGCGACGCCGCCGCGACCGCCGGGATCACCGCCGCCGTCCGCGACTGGCGCTCGCCGATCGACGACCGGGCACACCTGTCCTCCTCCGGCATCCTCTACTCCGGCGAGGTCGCCGGGTCGCCGCTCGCCCTGGTCGCCGCCGACGTGCCCGGCGAGGCCGCCTCCTGGCTGCTGCAACTCGACCGCGACGGGGAGCGCTGGCGGGTGTCCCACGCCACCGAGTACACCGACCCCGGCTACCTGGTCTACAGCGACGTGCTGCCGGTCCAGCAGCCCGCCGGCCGCCGCTACCTCACCTCCGCCCGGGTGGAACGGCTGCTCGGCCCCGACGGCAAGGCGCTCCCGGCGGCCGACGGCATCACCGAGCCGGTCGCCGTGCCCGCCTGCCAGGCCGTGGCGGTGACCGCGACGCTGCGGCCCACCCGCTCGCTGCCGCGCGGCCGGGCCGCGGACCGCGTCCTCGACCTGGGTACGGCGACCTCCGCGCCCCGGTATCCGCTGGTGCGGGACGAGACGGGGTCCGGGAAGCGGGCGCTGACCGGGCTGGACACGTGCGTGCTGGCCGGGGAGCGGGGGCCGTTCGGGAGCGTGCCGCGGCGGATCGGGGACCGGGCGGCTCCCCGGTCGGCGCCGGAGTCGTGGCCGATGGCGAAGATCGCGGTGCGGTCGCTGGGGTCGGTGGCTCTTGGTGGCGGCGAGCCGGGTGAGTTGGAGCAGCTGACCTGGGAGAGCGCTACCGGGACGATGACTGCGGTGGTCTACCGGCCGGCCGGCGGTGGGGCGCCGGTGGTGTCTCCTGCCGACCGGTCCACGACGTTGCAGGCGTACTACCTGCCGGTGCCGGGGCAGCCTATGGCGGTGCTGAGCTGGCGGACGCGGGATGCGTCGTTCGCCGCGCCGCCGGGCACTACTCGGCTGGTGGATCGGCCTGGTCTGGTGGTGGTGGCGCAGCCGGACCGGAAGCAGACGTTCAGCCTGGCCGGTACGGAGAAGACCTGGTACCGGTCCGTGGGCGGGCGCTGAGGCCGCCTGTGGTCGCGGTGGTGGGGTTCTGGTCCGCCGATGGGTGGCGGCTTCGGTTCGCCGCCGCTGGCGATCTTGGTACCAAATGGCCCCTATAGGGGCCGTTTCCTTCCAAGATCTTCCCCGCCATTAGACGAGGCGGTGCAGGCGGACTTTGGGGCGCTCGTTTCTCAGGTGGGACTGCTTGTGTTGGCGGACCTGCTCGTTCCAGATCTCCTGGTCGTAGTCCGGGTCCGGCGGGATCCATCTGTGGGAGCCGTCGCTGTAGTGGTACTTCTCGTCACCTGGCAGGTGCCTCCTCCACCACCCTCACCGCCAGAACGGTGCTGCTGGAGATGAGAGGGTTCCTCCGTCGCGCCCCTCGTGGGTGGCGCGCTGGCTGACGTGGTCCTGAGTGGCCGACACCTCATTGGCTCGATTGCCGTCCAATTGGAGCCGCATGCCGAGGTATCTGGAGTCGTCGGGCCCTGCCCGGAATGCCCCGTCCGGCTTCCAGCCGTGCCGGGCGTAGAACGCGCGCGCACGTTCGTTTCGCTCCCACACTTCCAGCAGACCGGTCGCCACGCAGACGTCGTCCAGGTATCGCACGAAGTGCGCATGCAAGCTGCTGCCGATGCCCTCTCCCCAACTGCCCGGGACGACGTGAATCTGGTACAGCTGACCTACGGCGCCGGCGTCCACCGTGGGCGACAGCGGGGGACCCATGGCGGCGATACCCACGATGCGGCCTTCGACGGCAGCGCAGACCACCCTTTTCCGGGGTGACTCGATCGCCGCCGTCCATCCGGCTCGCTGCTCCCGCGCCGACGCCGGATTCACCACGGATCGGGAGGCCAGTCCGCCGGCTCCGTAATAGGCCAGGCGCGCCTGCGTGTGCACGTCGACGATTCCGTCCAAATCGGCAAGGGTCGCTTCTCGCACTTCCCACCGCTTCATGCATCGACATTAGCGGCGTTGAAGATGCCTGCACCTACTCGTTGCCGGACGGGTGGAAGCACTCGACGACGAACGGGCGGCCCCGCCTGACAGGACCGCCCGTTCCAAGTAGCTGAGGTCAGTTCTTCGCGGTCGCCTCGTCGGCGGCCGGGTCGACGGACTCCGCGTCCAGCCCCGAGATCCACCCGGTGACGTCCCGCGCCACATCCTGCGCGGTCAGCCCAAGGTCGGCAAGGATCTGCGCCCGGGTCCCGTGCGGGTGCCAGTCCGCCGGCACGCCCAGGTCCTTCACCGGCACCCGAACGTCAGCGTCCCGCATCGCCTGAGCGAGGGCGGAACCCACGCCACCAACCCGGACCCCGTCCTCGACGGTCACCACGAGCCGGTGCCCGGCGGCCAGCTCGACCAGCTCGGCCGGCACCGGACGCACCCACCGAGGGTCGACCACGGTCACCCCGTACCCCTGCTCGGCGACCCGGGTGGCGACCTCCATGCCCAGGCCGGCGAAGGAGCCGACCGCGACGAGCAGCACGTCGGTGCGCGCCGACTCGGCCAGCACGTCGACCGGGCCGACCCGGCGCACGGCCGGCAGGTCGGCGGCCACGGTGCCGGTCGGGAAGCGCAGGATGGTCGGGCCGTCGTCCACGGCGACCGCCTCGCGCAGCTCTTCGCGGAGGGTGGCCGAGTCGCGCGGCGCGGCGATCCGCAGGCCGGGCACCACGCCGAACACCGACATGTCCCAGATGCCGTAGTGGCTGGGCCCGTCGGGGCCGGTGATGCCGGCCCGGTCGAGCACGAAGGTGACCGGCAGCTTGTGCATGGCCACGTCGAGCAGGACCTGGTCGAAGGCCCGGTTGAGGAAGGTGGCGTAGACGGCGACGACCGGGTGCAGGCCACCCATGGCCAGGCCGGCCGCCGAGGTGGCGGCGTGCTGCTCGGCGATGCCCACGTCGTAGACCCGGTTCGGGTACTTGCGGGCCAGGGTGGCGATGCCGGTGGGCTCGGCCATGGCGGCGGTGATGCCGACCACGTCGGGGCGCTCGTCGGCGATGGTGGTCAGCTCGTCGGCGAAGACGTGGGTCCACTTCACCGACGGGGCGGCGAGCAGCTTGCCGGTCTCGATGTCGAACGCACCGCCCGGGCCGTGCAGGCGGTCCGCCTCGTCCTCCTCGGCGGCGCGGTAGCCGTAGCCCTTGCGGGTGACGGCGTGCACGATCACCGGGCCGCCGAAGTTCTTGGCGGCGCGCAGCGCCGACTCGACGGCGGTGATGTCGTGGCCGTCGACCGGGCCGACGTACTTGATGCCGAGGTCCTCGAACATGGCCTGCGGGGCGACCGCGTCCTTGATGCCCTTCTTGACCGCGTGCAGCACCTCGTACATCGGCCTGCCGACCAGCGGGGTCGAGCCGAGGGCGTCCTTGACGGTGTCGAGCACCTTCTCGTAGCTCGGGTTGAGCCGCAGCGACGACAGGTGGTCGGCGAGGCCGCCGATGGTCGGCGAGTAGGACCGGCCGTTGTCGTTGACCACGATCACGAGCGGGTTGCCGGCGGTGGCGATGTTGTTCAGCGCCTCCCAGCACATGCCGCCGGTCAGGGCGCCGTCGCCGACCACGGCGACGACGCTGCGCTTCTCGCCGCGCAGGGCGTACGCCTTGGCGAGGCCGTCGGCGTAGGAGAGGGCGGTGGAGGCGTGCGAGTTCTCGATGAGGTCGTGCTCGCTCTCCGCCTGGCTCGGGTAGCCGGAGAGGCCACCGCGCTGGCGGAGCTTGTCGAAGCCCTCCTGCCGGCCGGTGACGATCTTGTGTACGTAGGCCTGGTGGCCGGTGTCGAACAGGAGCCGGTCGCGGGGCGAGTCGAAGACCCGGTGCATGGCCAGGGTGAGCTCGACCACACCCAGGTTGGGGCCGACGTGCCCGCCGGTGCGGGAGACCTTGGCGATCAGGAAGTCCCGGATCTCGGCGGCGAGGATGTCCAGCTGCTCGGCCGTCATCCGCTTCACGTCCTGCGGGCCGCGGACGGTGCCCAGCAGCCGACCGTGGTTGGCCGTGCCCTCTTCAACACTCATGACCGAAGAGTCTATCGGCCACCCGACAGCCCGCAGCCCGGCCGTGGATCTTCCCAGGTCAGACCCCCGATCAGGGGGTGACGACCAGCCGGCGGGGCGGATCCGCCGGTGCCGCGGCGAACGGGGGCCCGGAGGGGGTCCAGGAGCCCAGCACGGCGGCCCGGGAGGCCCCGGTGACCGAGGGGATGGCCCCGGGCATCCCGTGCCAGGAGAGCCAGCCCAGCAGGGCGAAGGCGTACGCCTCCTTGGCCTGGGCCGGCACTCCCAGCTCGTCGGTGGTGCGCAGCCGCCAGCGTCCCTCCCCGAGCGCGGCGAGCCGGGCCCGGAGGGTGGGGTTGCGGACTCCCCCGCCAGCGGCGATGACCTCGGTCACCCCGTGCCGGTCGCAGGCGTCGGCGACCGTGCGGGCGGTCAGCTCGGTGAGGGTCGCGAGCACGTCGTCGGCGGCCACCGGCTCGCCCAGGGCGGCCAGCCGCTCGTCGAGGTAGCCGCCGTGGAACAGCTCCTTGCCGGTCGACTTGGGCGGGGGCGCGGCGTAGTAGGGCTCGGCGAGCAGCAGCGCCAGCAGCCCCTCGTGCACCCGGCCGGCCGCCGCCCGCGCCCCGTCCAGGTCGCAGGGGCGGTCCAGGAAGCGCCGGGCCGCCGCGTCCAGGAGGGCGTTCGCCGGGCCCACGTCGTACCCGAGGACCGGCGCCCCGGGCGCGACCACGGTGAGGTTCGCGATCCCGCCCAGGTTGAGCGCCGCGCGCGGGCCGGCGGCCGCGTCGAGCAGCAGCGCGTCGAAGGCCGGGACCAGCGGCGCGCCCTGGCCGCCGGCCGCCACGTCCGCCGACCGCAGGTCGTGCAACACGGGTACGCCGACCCGGGCGGCCACCCGGGCCGGCGCGCCGAGCTGGAGGGTGCCCCGCACCCGGCCCGCCTCGACCCAGTGGAAGACGGTCTGCCCGGGCGAGACCACCGCGTCGGCCGCGCCGCCGGCCAGCTCGACGCCGAGCGCCGCCGCCTCGGCGAAGACCTCGCCGAGGCGGTTGTCCAGCCGGCAGACCGCCTCGATGGTGGTGGCCGCCGGGGGCAGCAGCGCGCCGATCTCGGCCCGCAGGTCGTCGGGGTAGTCCAGGCTGCGGTGCCCGAGCGGGCGCAGCCGCAGCGTGTCCCCGCCCCGGGTGAACTCGGCCGCCACCACGTCCACCCCGTCGTAGGAGGTCCCCGACATCAGCCCGACGATCTTCATCGGGCCAGGCTAGTCACTGGCCCGGCGGCAGGAACAGGCCGACCAGCTCGACGTGCTGGGTCATCGGGAACAGGTCGAAGCCGCGCAGCGCGGCGAGCCGCCAGCCCGCCCCGGTGAAGGTGCGCACGTCCCGGGCGAAGGCGGCCGGGTCGCACGCCACGTACGCGACCGCGCGCGGGCCGGCGGCGACGATGTCCCGCACCACCGGCGCGCCCGCGCCGGAGCGCGGCGGGTCGAGCACCACGAGGTCGACCGGGCCGGTGACCCGGCGGCGGGCCAGGGCGGTCTCCACCCGGGCGGCGACCACCTCGACGCGGGGCAGGTCGGCCAGGTTGGCCCGGGCCGCATCCACCCCGTCCTGGCTCGACTCGACCAGGGTGACCCGGGCGTCACCGACCCGGCCGGCCAGTGCCGCGGCGAACAGCCCGGCGCCGCCGTAGAGGTCCCAGGCGGTCTCGCCGGGCCGCGGGTCGAGCAGGTCGAGGACCGCCCCGACCAGGGTGTCCGCCGCGGCCGGGTGCACCTGCCAGAAGCCGGCCGCGGGGAGCGTCCAGTCGCGGCCGGCGGCCACCTCGCGGACCTCGGCCGGGCCGCTCACCGGGGTGGGCGTCCCCTCGGCGAGGGCCACCACGCTGACGTCGCCGCCGGTGGAGGCGACCGTCTCGACCGTGTCGGCGTCCGGCCAGCGGGCCCCGCTGGGGGTCAGCACCGGCAGGTCCTGGATGGCCGGGTGGGCGATCAGGCAGCGGTCGATCGGCACCACCTCGTGCGAGCGGTGCTTGAGCAGGCCGGCCCGGCCGGCCGCGTCGACGGCGTAGCGGACCCGGGAGCGCCAGCCCAGCGACCCGCCGGGCAGCGCCTCGACCCGCACGCCGAGGGCGTCGACCTGGTCGTCGGTGAGCCCGCCCAGCCGGGTGAGCTGCTCGCGCACCACGGCGGCCTTCCAGTCGAGCTGGGCGGCCGGGGTGACGTGCTGGAGGTCGCAGCCGCCGCACCGGCCCGGCTTCGCGTACGGGCAGGGCTGCTCGACCCGGTCCGGCGACGCGGTGAGGATCTCCACGGCGTCGGCCCGGGCGAAGCCCCGGTGCAGTTCGGTCACCTCGGCCAGCACGCGCTCGCCGGGTAGCGCGTGCCGGACGAAGACCACCTGGCCGTCGACCCGGGCCACGCAGTGCCCGCCCGGGGCGACCGCGTCCACGGTCAGCTCGACCCGCTGGGCCTCCTCCAGCCCGCTGCGGGCCGGGGCGGTCACGGGCGCTCCCCCGAGCCGCTCTCGCCGGGCGGCGCGGAGACCACCGGCGGGACGCTGGGCGGCAGGGTGCTGCGCGGGGCCACCCGGGGGCCGCGGGCCGGGCCGCGGGTGAGGTTGGCGTCCAGCCGGTCCAGGTTCTTGCTGGCGGTGGAGGCGAGCTGCCAGGGAACGCTGGTCACCATCACGCCCGGCTCGAAGAGCAGCCGCCCCTTGAGCCGCAGCGCGCTCTGGTTGTGCAACAGGTTCTCCCACCAGCGGCCCACCACGTACTCGGGGATGAAGACGGTGACCACGTCGCGGGGCGACTCCCGGCGGGTCGAGGCCACGAAGTTGAGGATCGGCCGGGTGATCTCCCGGTACGGGGAGTCGATGACGGTCAGCGGCACCGGCAGCTCGCGCCGCTCCCACTCGGCCTGGAGGTCCCGGGTGTCCTTGTCGTCCACGTTGACCGTCACCGCGGTGAGCGTGTCGGGCCGGGTCGCCCGGGCGTACGCGATGGCCCGCAGCGTCGGCTGGTGCAGCTTGCTGACCAGCACGATGGCGTGGTTGCGGGCCGGCAGCACGGCCCGCTGCTCGGTCGGCTCCAGCTCGGCGGCGATCCGGTCGTAGTGCCGGCGGATGGCCAGCATGAGCAGGTAGATCACCGCCATGGCGGCGATCGCGATCCAGGCGCCCAGCAGGAACTTGGTGATCAGCACGATGACCAGCACCACGCCGGTCATCGCCATGCCGAACGCGTTGATCGCCCGGGAGCGGACCATCCGGGCGCGCGCCTCCGGGTCGCGCTCGGTGCGCAGGTGCCGGTTCCAGTGCCGGATCATGCCGGCCTGCGACAGGGTGAACGAGACGAACACCCCGACGATGTACAGCTGGATGAGCCGGGTCACCTCGGCCTGGAAGCCGATGATCAGCACCACCGCGAAGACGGCCAGGAAGACGATGCCGTTGGAGAAGGCCAGCCGGTCGCCCCGGGTGTGCAGCTGGCGGGGCAGGTAGCGGTCCTGGGCCAGGATCGAGCCGAGCACGGGGAAGCCGTTGAAGGCGGTGTTCGCGGCCAGGAACAGGATCAGCGCGGTCATCCCGGCGACCACGTAGAGCAGCACCGAACCGTCGCCGAAGACGGTCTGGCCGAGCTGGGTGGTGACGGTCTTCTGCACGTACCCGTCGGGCCCGGAGACGATCTGCGACGGGTCCTCGACGAACTGGAGGCCGGTCAGCTTGGCCAGCCAGATGATGCCGACCAGCATGGTGACCGCGATGGTGCCGAGCAGCAGCAGCGTGGTCGCCGCGTTCTTCGACTTCGGGGTCTTGAACGCGGGCACGCCGTTGGAGATCGCCTCGACGCCGGTGAGCGCGGCGCAGCCGGAGGAGAAGGTGCGCAGCAGCAGGAAGATCAACGCGAAGCCGGTCACGCTGTGCTCGGCGTGGATCTCCAGCCCGGCGCTGGGCGCCCGCAGGTCGTCGCCGAGCACGAAGATCCGGACCAGCCCGGTCAGCAGCATGCCGCCGATGACGATCACGAAGCCGTAGGTGGGGATGGCGAAGGCGGTGCCCGACTCGCGCAGACCGCGCAGGTTCATGGCGGTGAGCAGCACGACCGCGCTGACCGCGATGAGCACCTTGTGGGTGGCCACGAACGGCACCACCGAGCCGAGGTTCGCCACGCCCGAGGAGACCGACACCGCCACGGTGAGCACGTAGTCGACAAGCAGCGCGCTGGCCACCGCGAGCCCGGCCCGGGGCCCGAGGTTGACCGTGGCCACCTCGTAGTCGCCGCCGCCGGAGGGGTAGGCGTGCACGTTCTGCCGGTAGCTGGCCACCACGGTCAGCATCACCACGACGACCGCGAGCGCGATCCACGGGGAGAACAGGAAGGCCGACGCGCCCGCGATGGAGAGCGTCAGCAGGATCTCGTCCGGGGCGTAGGCGACGCTGGAGAGCGCGTCGGAGGCGAAGACCGGCAGCGCGATGCGCTTCGGCAGGAGGGTGTGCTGGAGGCGGTCGGACCGGAACGGTCGACCGACGAGGAGTCGCTTCAGAAGCGAGGTGGGTCTGGCCACAACCGCCAAGAGTACGACCACCCCGCGCCGGGCGGTGGGGGTGCCTGATCGTCCGGCGCGCGCCCGCGCGGTACCGTTCGGTCCCCCGCCGGCAGCGGGGACGTGGCAGGCTCGCAGACGACGGGCCAGCGGGCGGCATCGTGGGAGGAGCGGACACCGTGCATGTCGTGATCATGGGCTGCGGCCGGGTCGGGTCGACCCTGGCCCACAGCCTGGAGTCCCGGGGGCACTCGGTGGCGGTGATCGACCAGGACGCGGACGCGTTCCGCCGTCTCGGGCCCGACTTCGCCGGCATCACGGTCACCGGGGCCGGCTTCGACGGCGAGGTGCTGCGGGAGGCCGGCATCGAGCGCGCCGACGCCTTCGCCGCGGTCTCCAGCGGCGACAACTCCAACATCATCTCGGCCCGGCTGGCCCGGGAGACCTTCGGTGTGTCCCGGGTGGCCGCCCGGATCTACGACCAGCGCCGCGCGCAGGTCTACGAGCGCCTCGGCATCCCCACCGTGGCCACCGTGCGGTGGACCGCCGACCGGATGCTGCGCCACCTGGTCCCCGAGGGCAACGTCGAGATCTTCCGCGACCCGACCAGCACCGTCTCGATCATCGAGGTGCCGGTGCACAAGGACTGGATCGGCCGGTCGCTGCGGCAGCTCGAGGAGTCCACCGGCGCCCGGGTGGCCTACCTGATCCGGTTCGGGATCGGCACGCTGCCCACCGCCTCCACGGTGGTGCAGGAGGGCGACCAGGTCTTCATGCTGGTGACCGACGACATCACCGCCTCGGTCACCTCGGTGGCGGCGGCGCCGCCGGAAGGGGGGCAGTGAGATGCGCATCGCCATCGCCGGCGCGGGCAACGTGGGCCGGTCGATCGCCCAGGAGCTGATCGACAACGGCCACCAGGTGATGCTGATCGAGCGGCAGCCCAAGATGCTGCGCCCCGACCGGGTGCCGGCGGCCGACTGGGTGCTCGCCGACGCCTGCGAGCTGGCCAGCCTGGAGGAGGCCAACCTGGCCGGCTGCGAGGTGGTCGTGGCCGCCACCGGCGACGACAAGGTCAACCTGGTGGTGTCGCTGCTGGCCAAGACCGAGTTCGCGGTGCCCCGGGTGGTGGCCCGGGTCAACCGGGCGGAGAACGAGTGGCTCTTCACCGAGCAGTGGGGCGTGGACGTCGCGGTGAGCAAGCCGCGGGTCATGGCCGCGCTGGTCGAGGAGGCGGTCACGGTCGGCGACCTGGTGCGGCTGATGACCTTCCGCCAGGGCGAGGCGAACCTGGTCGAGATCACCCTGCCGCCCACCGCGCCCTACGTGGGGCAGCCGATCCACGCGGTGCCGATCCCCCGGGACGCCGCGCTGGTGGCGATCCTGCGCGGCAAGCGGGTGCTGGTGCCCAGCCCGGACGACCCGATCGAGGCCGGCGACGAGCTGGTCTTCGTGTGCACGGCCGCGGTGGAGGACGAGGTCCGGGCGGTGATCCTCGGCCCGGACAGCGTCGGGCGCAACCGCGAGCGGCCCTGACCGACGGCTGCCCCGGGGGCTCAGGCCCCCGGCAGCGGCGTCGGCGCGGGCTCCCGGGTCACCCGGCGCACCACCCAGACGGTGATCAGCAGCAGCAGCGCGTACGGCGGGTAGCCCAGGACGAGCCGGGCCACGCCCAGCGCGGTGTCCTGGTGGGCCAGGTAGAGCCCGGCCTGCACGCCGACCTTGGCCAGCCACACCACGCCCCAGAGCACGGTGAGCTGGGTGAAGGTGCGCACCAGCTTCGGGTCGTCCCGCCACTCGGAGCGGCCCTTGGCCACCAGCACCGACCAGATCCAGCCGACCAGCGGCTGCCGGATCGCCGCCGAGAGCAGCAGGGCCAGGCCGTAGCCGATGCCGTAGAGGATGCCGGGAAGGTAGAAGTCGCGTTCGTCGCCCGTGCGCCAGGCGATGGCCGCACCGATGGCGATGCCGAACAGGCCGTTGACCGCGTGCCGCACCGGCCGGCGCTGGGCCAGCCGCAGCCCGGCGATCAGCAGCGCCACCGCCACCGAGGCGATCACCGCGGGACGCAGGTCGCCCACCACGTTGGCGATCACGAAGACCACCACGGGGATGCTCGACTCGACCAGGCCCCGCCAGCCGCCGAGCTGGTCGGCCATCTGCTCGGCGATGCTGGGCAGCCGCTCGTCCTCCGGCCCGAGTTCCGGCTCGGTGTGCTGTCCGGTCGTCACTTCGGCGACTCCAGCTCGTAGTACGGGTTGTAGATCACCTTGCGGTCGTCCCGTACGGCCACCCGGCCGCGGGCGGTCAGGTGCCGGCCCGGCTCGATGCCGGCGATGTGCCGGCGGCCCAGCCAGACCAGGGTGACCACGTCGCTGCCGTCGTAGAGGTCGGCCTCCAGCGTGGGCAGGTTCGTCCGGGGCGTGTAGACCACCGTGCGCAGCCGCCCGGCCACCGAGACCACCTGGCCGCGCATGCACTGGCGGGCCGGCACGCCGCCGCACTCGGCGCTCTCCCGGAGCAGCTCCTCCGCCTCGATCTCGGCCTCGCTCGCGGTGAGCCGCTGCAGGAGCCGCCGCAGCGACACCCGGCTCTCGTCGGTCGTCATGACCTCCGCGTCACCCTCTCCGCGCCGGCCGGCTCGCGCCGGCTCCTGGGCAGGCTCCGGATTGCCGGAACCGCTCCGCCAGCGTACGCCGATCCGGCCCGGCGGCGGGACCGGCGTCGGCGGGCGTACCGCCGCCGTGGACCGGACACGCGGCGGGCCCGGCGCCGCCGGCGTGGAGCCGACGGCGACCGGGCCCGGTTCGCGGATGCTCAGGCCTCGCGCTGCTGCGGCGCGCCCTCCTGCTGGGCCTCCTGCTGGGCCTGCTGCTCGGCCACCTCGCGGGGCAGCCGCAGCGGCAGCGGCTCGCGGACCGGCTTGGCCTCCTGGCCGCGGTCGACGACCAGGCCGTCCAGGCAGGCCGCGAGGGGGCCCGCGGCGACCGGATCGGTGGCGGCGTCGCCCTGGTAGACGCCGCGCACCATCCAGCGCGGCCCGTCGATGCCGACGAAGCGCAGGTCGGTGATGCC
This sequence comes from Micromonospora sp. I033, assembly GCF_053890995.1. Taxonomy (NCBI): domain Bacteria; kingdom Bacillati; phylum Actinomycetota; class Actinomycetes; order Micromonosporales; family Micromonosporaceae; genus Micromonospora; species Micromonospora sp. I033. The sequence goes on from NZ_JBSSLX010000004.1 coordinate 27,752, forward strand.
GTCCGGGGTGCGGACCCGGGCGCGCAGCTCGGTGCCGTACTCCCCCTCGACCTCCTGGGCGGCGGCGCCGTCGTTGAACAGCGACTGCCGGATCTCCTCGCGCACCTCGTCCCAGATGCCCTCGGAGCGGGGCGCGGCGAAGACGCCGAGCTGGAGGGCGTTCTGGCCGTGCACCAGCACCACCTGCTGGATCACGCCCTGCGGGTCGGCCTGCACCCGCACCTCGACCTCCGGCACCGCCGGGATCTGCAGGCTGCCCAGGTCGAGCCGGGGCGCGTCGGGCGCCTCGCTCACGTCGTAGGGGCCGCGGGCCGGCGGCGGAGTCTCCTCGGCGTCGAGGACCCCGGTGTCCCGCTCGTCACGCGCGTGCCGCGCGCCCTCGGCCCGCTTACGGGAGAAGATCACTGCGCCCACCCTCCGCTGTTCGCACTCACCCTGCCACCTCTTCCGTCCGCCCGCCGGCCGGAGCCGGGACCAGCCCGGCATGCCCGCCGGTGGAGCCGTGCCCGCCGGTCCCGCGCCGGGACGCGGGCAGCTCGACGACCGGCTGGAACTCGGCCCGGGCGACCCGCTGGACCACGAGCTGCGCGATCCGGTCGCCCCGGCTGATCTTCGCCGGCGTGTCCCGATCATGATTGATCAGGTTGACCAGGATCTCACCCCGGTAGCCGGCGTCGACCGTACCGGGCGCGTTGAGCACCGTCACGCCGAGCCTGGCCGCCAGCCCCGATCGGGGGTGCACCAGCCCGACGTACCCCTCGGGCAGCGCGATCGCCACGCCGGTCGGCACCAGGGCGCGCCCGCCGGGCGGCAGCTCCACGTCCGCGGCGGCCACCAGGTCCGCGCCGGCGTCGCCGGGATGGGCGTACGCCGGCAACGGCAGCTCCGGGTCGAGCTGCCGCACGGGCACGGGTACGACGTCTGTCACGGTCATCCTCTTCCGTCCGGTCCTGCGGGGGTGACCCTGCCATCCTGCCGGTTCACCCGCCCCTCGCGCGCCGTACCCTCGTCAGTGTGCGTCAGTCGTCATCCCCGGCCGCCCCGGTGACCGCCCCGCCCGGCTACTCGGAGCGCCTCGGGCTGCCCTGGTGGGCCTGGCCGGTCGGCCTGGCCGTCGCCGGGCTGCTCGCCGCCGAGCTGTGGATGGGCGCGAGCGGCGTCCGGGCCTGGCTGCCGTTCGTGCTGCTGCTGCCGGCGACGGTGGCCACGCTCTGGTGGCTGGGCCGGATCCGGATCACGGTCGGCGCGGGCGAGCTGCGGGTCGACGACGCCCACCTGCCGGTGCGCCACGTCGCGGACGCCGTGCCGCTGGACGCCGCGGGCCGGCGCGAGGTGCTCGGCGTCGGCGCCGACCCGCTCGCCTTCGTGGTGCAGCGTCCCTGGGTCGGCGGCGCGGTGCAGGTGGTGCTGGACGATCCCGACGACCCCACCCCGTTCTGGGTGGTCAGCTCCCGCCGCCCGGTCGAGCTGGCCGCGGCCCTGATCGCCGCCCGCGACGCCGCCTGATCCGCGCCACCGCCCGGTCGGGTCAGGACCGCTTGCCGCCGGACAGCACGTGCGCCTGGTGGCGAAGGTCCTTGCGGAGCTGGTCGGCCAGCGCGTGGGTGGACCGGCGGTTGAGGTAGCCGGCCACGGCGGCGCCGGTCAGGAACGGGCCGAGCGTGGTGAGGTTGCGCCCGAAGCGGCGCAGCAGGCTGTCCCGCAGCTCCCGGCGGGCGGCGGTGCCGAGCACCGCGCTCACCCCGGCCCCCGGGATCATCGGGTTGATCCCCCGCTGGGTGGCCCAGGAGTGCACCAGGGCCACGGCCCGCTGGGCGCCACCGGGGGGCAGCTGCACCCGGTAGACCTGGTGCAGCTCGCCGATCAGCTTCAGTTCGACGGCCACCACGGCGACCGTCTCGGCGGCCAGCAGCACCGGCGCGGAGAGCAGGGTCGGCGTGACCGCCCACTCGACCGCGGCGACCCCGCCGCCGGCCGCGCCGACGCCGGCGGTGGTCCGGGCCGCGTTGCGGATCAGCCGGTCGGCGAGGGCCTCGTCGTCCAGGCCGGGAAAGTGCTTCCGGAGCGTGGCCAGGTCGCGGATCGGCACGCGCGGGGCGACCTCGGCGACCGTGTCCGTCATCCAGCGGATCGCCGCCTTCGGCTTGTACAGGTCGGCGATGCCGCGGGCGCGGGTCAGGGCAACCAGCCGGGTGAGCAGCTGCCGGCGGCGGGCCACCGGCAGGTCGTCCGCGGTCAGCGCCGCGACGGTCGCCCCCAGCTGCTCGGCGTCGGCGCCGGGCTGCTCCGGCCGCCCGCCGTTGGCGCCCGCGCCGGGCAGGTTCGCGTTCTTCTGGGTCGGTCGCTCCGCGCCGGTCCCCTCGGCGCCCGGCCCCCCGGCCCGCTCGCTGCGCTCGCTCACCCGTCCGCCCTCCTGCTCCGCGGCGTGACAGCCGCCGGTACGAGTCAAGCAGCTTCCCGCCGCCCGCGCACGGCAGCTCGATAAGCGGCGGCCCCGTCGAGGAGGCCGCCGCCGGTGTCTCGCGTCGGGGTCAGACGCACTCGCGGCAGATCAGCTCGCCGTTGCGCTCGACCGCCAGCTGGCTGCGGTGGTGGACCAGGAAGCAGCGGGCGCACCGGAACTCGTCCTGCTGCATCGGTAGCACCTTGACCGTGAGCTCCTCGTCGGCCAGGTCGGCGCCGGGCAGCTCGAAGCTCTCGGCCACCTCGGCCTCGTCGACGTCCACGGCGCCCGACTGTGTGTCGACGCGCCGGGCCTTGAGCTCTTCCAGGCTGTCCTCGCCGAGGTCGACCTCGTCGCGACGCGGGGCGTCGTAGTCGGTGGCCATCGGTTTCACTCTCCCATATCGATATGGTCGCTTCCGGTTGTAACGCCGGACGACGCTGTTTCGGTTCCGCTGGCCGGCCACCAAATGTGTCGGTCACCCGACCCGACCGCCAGGGACCGGGTCCGCCAGGAAGGAACTCCCCCAGCGAGCGCGGAACCTTACCCCCCCTTTGGGCGAGGCATGTATACCGCCCTCGTGGCAGAGATGTACGCCCCTGCGCCCGAAGTTGTTCCCAATGTGACTCAGGCGACACGAAGATAGGGGTAGTAGTACCCGTTCCCCCGGTGGCGCGCCGGCATGTCGGACTGTTTCCACGCGACGGCCGGACAAGCGTTAACCTCAGCGGCGTACTCGACGGCCGGCGGGGCGCACCGACCGCCGGCGGCCGCCGCCACCCAATCACCGTCCGGGGAGCGCCCAGAATGAGTTTTGCGCGAGTGCGGGCACTCGTTGTCGTCGGACTGCTGGCGGTCACCGCCCTGGTCTTCGTCGTCGTCGCGCTGGTCCGCGACACCCAGGGCACGGCGGGGACCGCCGAGGACTGCCCCGAGGGCTGGCCGATCGCCGACGTGCGCCTGCGGGAGCAGAAGGACGTCAAGATCAACGTCTACAACGGCACCGACGAGGTCGGGCTGGCCGGTGGCGTCGCGGACGACTTCCGCAACCGCAAGTTCCAGGTCAAGAAGGAGGGCAACGCCCCCAAGACCGTGGACAACGTGGCGGTGCTGCGCTACGGCCCCAAGGGCGTCGGCTCCGCGCACCTGCTGCGGGCCTACTTCCTCAACGCCGCGAAGCTCGAACCGGATCTGAAGCGCAAGGACGACACGGTCGACGTGATCCTCGGCAACGGCTTCCAGCAGTTGGCCACGACGACCGAGGTCAACCAGTCCCTGGGCGACCTCGGCTCGCCCGAGGCCCCGGCCGGCACCTGTCCGGGCCCGGTCAAGTAGCCGTCGGTTCCGCGAAGAGAAGAGTGGCCGCCCCCGACCGGGGGCGGCCACTCTTTCCGTATCCGGCCGGCGGGACCGGTCACGGGCCGCCGGAGGCGTCCAGGGCGGCGAGCCGCGTGTCCAGCGGCTCGTGCAGCGCCGGCGGCGCGGCGAGCACCAGGTCCGGGCCGGGCTCCCGGCCCGACAGCCCGGTCACCAGCAGCCCGGCCTCCCGGGCGACCAGCCCGCCCGCCGCGAGGTCCCAGGCGGCCAGGCCCTTCTCGTAGTAGGCGTCCACCCGGCCCTCGGCGGCCAGGCAGAGGTCGAGCGCGGCGGCGCCCATCCGGCGGATGTCCCGCACCTGTGGGATGAGTTCGGCGACCACCCGGGCCTGGTGCGCCCGGCGCCCGGCGTCGTAGCCGAACCCGGTGGCGACCAGCGCCTGCCCCAGGTCGGTCTCGGCGGAGCAGCGCAGCCGCTGCCCGTCCCGCCAGGCGCCGCCGCCCGCGGTGGCGGTCCACTCCTCGCCGGTGGCCACGTTGCGCACCACCCCGGCGACCACCTCGCCGGCCACCTCCGCGGCCAGGGAGACCGCGCAGTAGGGCAACCCGTAGAGATAGTTGACGGTGCCGTCGATCGGGTCGACGATCCAGCGCACCCCGTTCTCGGCGGCCGGGCCGGTCTCCCCCGCGCCGTACTCCTCGCCCAGCACCGCGTCGCCCGGCCGCAGCGTCCGCAGGGCGTCCAGGACCTGCCGCTCCACCGCCCGGTCGGCGGCGGTGACCACGTCGGTGACCGTGCTCTTGGTCGCGGCCACCGAGACTCCCTCGGCGCGCATCCGGTGCGCGGTCGCGGCGGCGTCGCGGGCCACCTCGACGGCGATCTTCAACAGCTCCTGCGGCGTGGGCGCCGAGGCGATCATGTTCGTCCCCTTCCGGCACGAGCCGGACCGGCCGGTTCGCGCGCGGTTATCATCCTTACAAAGTGCATAACTGCGCCTAATCGGTGGTCCGTACGGCCGGTCCGCCGTGCGGCGCAGGATGATCGCCGCAGACGGCGTTACAATTCACCCTGCCCACGCGCCACGGACCGCCAGCGACCGGTCGGCCCGGGACACGGGGGTCCCTCAACGACATCGCCCGGCGCCGCGTTCCCTGCTGTGCCGGACGACCCGGCCGTGCTCGCTCTTCGCCTCCGGAAGGTCATTCGTGACAGAACCCCGCCAGACCGGCGCCGACGTTCGCTCGCTCACCGACACCCTGATCGCCCACGCGCAGAGCGCCGGCGGCCAGCTCACGTCGGCCCAGCTCGCGCGCACCGTCGAGTCCGCTGAGGTGACCCCGGCCCAGGCCAAGAAGATCCTCCGTGCGCTCTCCGAGGCGGGCGTGACGGTGGTCGTCGACGGCTCCGCGAGCACCCGCCGCCGGGTCGCCGCCGCCCGGTCCGCCACACCGGCCTCCCGGGCCACCACCGCCAAGACCACCAAGAAGGCCGCCGCGCCCGCCCCGAAGCAGGCGCCGGCCGCCGAGGAGGCCCCGGCCCCCGCCCCGCGGAAGGCGACGGCACGCAAGGCCGCCGGGACGACCGCCGAGGTGGCCGCCAAGGCCGCCGCCCCGGCGAAGGCCACCAAGACCACGCGGGCCACCAAGGCCACCGTGGCGGCCAAGAACGCCGCCGCGAAGCCGGCCAAGGACGCCCCGAAGGGCGAGGGCGCCGAGGGCGAGATCGATCCGGAGGAACTCGCCGCCGAGATCGAGGACGTGGTGGTCGAGGAGCCGGCCGAGCTGACCCAGGCCGCCGAGGCCGACGCGGCCAGCTCCGCCACCGACAACGACTTCGAGTGGGACGACGAGGAGTCCGAGGCGCTCAAGCAGGCGCGCCGGGACGCCGAGCTGACCGCCTCCGCCGACTCCGTCCGGGCCTACCTCAAGCAGATCGGCAAGGTGCCGCTGCTCAACGCCGAGCAGGAGGTCGAGCTCGCCAAGCGGATCGAGGCCGGCCTCTACGCCGCCGAGCGGCTGCGCGCCGCCGACGAGGGCGAGGAGAAGCTCACCCGCGACATGCAGCGCGACCTCATGTGGATCTCCCGGGACGGCGAGCGGGCCAAGAACCACCTGCTGGAGGCGAACCTCCGGCTGGTCGTCTCGCTGGCCAAGCGCTACACCGGTCGCGGCATGGCCTTCCTCGACCTCATCCAGGAGGGCAACCTCGGCCTGATCCGCGCGGTCGAGAAGTTCGACTACACCAAGGGCTACAAGTTCTCCACCTACGCCACCTGGTGGATCCGCCAGGCCATCACCCGCGCCATGGCCGACCAGGCCCGCACCATCCGCATCCCGGTGCACATGGTCGAAGTGATCAACAAGCTCGGCCGGATCCAGCGCGAGCTGCTCCAGGACCTGGGCCGCGAGCCCACCCCGGAGGAGCTGGCGAAGGAGATGGACATCACACCGGAGAAGGTGCTGGAGATCCAGCAGTACGCCCGGGAGCCCATCTCGCTCGACCAGACCATCGGCGACGAGGGCGACAGCCAGCTCGGCGACTTCATCGAGGACTCCGAGGCGGTCGTCGCGGTCGACGCGGTGTCGTTCTCGCTGCTCCAGGACCAGCTCCAGCAGGTCCTGCAGACGCTGTCCGAGCGCGAGGCGGGCGTGGTACGCCTGCGCTTCGGCCTCACCGACGGCCAGCCGCGCACCCTGGACGAGATCGGCCAGGTGTACGGCGTGACCCGGGAGCGCATCCGGCAGATCGAATCCAAGACCATGTCCAAGTTGCGGCACCCCTCGCGTTCCCAGGTGCTCCGCGACTACCTGGACTGACCGTCACGCGTCAACCAGCCGTGTCGGTTTGATCACCAGCCGTAGAACACTCTCCGGTGACCTGACGGTTGCCCGTTTGTGATCGTTGACGTGGCACCCTTGGTGCACGGCACACTGTCTTCCACGCCAGGTGTGACCTCCGTCCCCGACGGGCACACAGGGAAGGCAGGGCCCGAGAAGGGTGTTGCACGATAGGTGAGCAACCGAAGAGAGTGTTCATCGGTGACGACCAGAGGAGGAAGGCGATGACCCCGACCCTCACGCCGCCGCCCGAGACGGTGAGCCCCCCGGCCGCCGATGAACGGTGCGACCGCTGCAATGCTGCCGGCAAGCTCCGGATCACTCTGGCGGGTGGGAGCGAGCTGGTGTTCTGTGGGCACCACGCGAACAAGTACGCGGAGGATCTCGTGAAGATCACCGTGCGCTACGCGTCGGACCCGGAGTTCAGCTGGCGTGGCGCCGATCTGATGGCGAACTGAGTACGAGGAATCCGCAACTCGACATAAGCCGGCCGGAGGTCCCCAGGGACCTCCGGCCGGCTTTTTGCGCACCCCGCCCCCGAGAGTTGACCAAGAGGTTTGCGTCGGAATCCGGCCGGATCCTGACGCAAACCTCTTGATCAACCGGCGAGGGCCAGACCGGTCAGAGGGTCTGGACCGTGGCGATGCGTTCTTCCAGCTGTTCGATGGTTGCCTGGGCGCTGGGGGGGCCGCCGCAGAGGCGGCGCAGCTCGGCGTGGATCTTGCCGTGCGGCTGGCCGGTGCGGTGGTGCCGGGCGGCCACCAGGGCGTTCAGCTGCCGCCGGAGGGCCACCCGGCGCTGGGCGGCGCTCATGGGGGGCGGGGCCGCCGCCGGGGCCGCAGCGGCCGGCTCAGCGGTCCGCTGGGCGGCCCGGCGCCGCTGGGCGGCGAGCTGCTCGGCCTGCCGCTTGGTGAGGAGCATCGAGACCTGGTCGGCGGTGAGCAGCCCGGGCAGGCCGAGGTATTCCTCCTCCTCCGGGGTGCCGGCCTGTGCGGCGGTGCCGAACGAGGCGCCGTCGAAGATCACCTGGTCCAGCTCGGCGGTGGCGGAGAGTGCGGCGAACCGCTTCTCCAGCTCGCCGCTGGCCTGGTCGTCCCGCTGGGCACGCTCCAGCAGGTCGTCGTCGAAGCCGTCGGAGTCCTTCGGCTTGCCGAGCACGTGGTCCCGCTCGGCCTCCATCTCGCTGGCCAGCCCGAGCAGGTGCGGCACGCTGGGCAGGAAGACCGAGGCGGTCTCCCCGGGCCGGCGGGCCCGGACGAACCGGCCGATCGCCTGCGCGAAGTAGAGCGGGGTGCTGGCGCTGGTCGCGTAGACGCCGACGGCCAGCCGGGGGATGTCGACGCCCTCGGACACCATGCGGACCGCGACCAGCCAACGCTGCTCGGAGGCCGCGAACGTCGCGATCCGCGCGGAGGCGCCCTGGTCGTCGGAGAGCACCACGGCGGCCTTCTCCCCGGTCACCTGCTCCAGCAGCTTGGCGTACGAGCGGGCCACCTGCTGGTCGCTGGCGATCACCAGGCCACCGGCGTCGGGCATGCCGTTGTCGCGCAGCACGGTCAGCCGGGCGTCGGCGGCCCGCAGCACCTGCGGCATCCAGTCGCCGGCCGGGTCCAGCGCGGTCCGCCAGGCCTGCGCGATGAGGTCCTGGGTCATCGGCTCGCCCAGCCGGGCGGCCAGCTCCTCGCCGGCGTTGGTGCGCCAGCGGGTCTCCCCCGAGTACGCCAGGAAGAGCACCGGCCGGACCACGCCCTCGCGCAGCGCGTCGGAGTAGCCGTAGACCGAGTCGGCGCGGGAGCGGAGCAGCCCGTCGCCGCCCCGCTCGTAGCTGACGAACGGGATCGGGTTGTCGTCGGAGCGGAACGGGGTGCCGGTGAGCATCAGCCGGCGTACCGCGGGCTCGAAGGCCGCCTTGACGCCGTCGCCCCAGGTGCGGGAGTCGCCGGCGTGGTGGATCTCGTCGAGGATGACCAGGGTGCGTCGGGTCATGGTGCGCCGCCGGTGCACCTGCGGCGCCATGCCGACCTGCGCGTACGTGACGACGGCGCCGTGGAAGTCGGCGGCGGAGTGCAGGTCCGCGTTGCGGAACGCGGCGTCGAGCTGGATGCCGACCCGGGCGGCGGACTCCGCCCACTGGATCTTCAGGTGCTCGGTCGGGGCGACCACGGTGACCGCCTCGACGGTGCCGTCGTTCAGCAGTTCGGCGGCGATCCGCAGCGCGAAGGTGGTCTTGCCGGCGCCGGGCGTGGCGACCGCCGTGAAGTCCTCGGTGCGGCGGCGCAGGTACTCCACCATCGCCTTGCGTTGCCAGGCACGCAGGGGTGGGAACGTGTCGAGCCCCGGCAACCGCGGTGCCACGCGTAGCTCCTCTCCGACCGCACGACGGCGGACCCCGGCCGAGGGCCACGGGTGCCGCCGCCCATGAAAACGCCCTCGCGCATCCGGTGCCGCGAAGGCCGACTCAGCATAACCAGCGGGCCCGTTCCGCCCCACTCGACGCCACGCTGGTCACATCCGCCCACCCCGCCTCGGGAGGGCTCAGACCTGCGGTCCCCGGACGCCGGCGCGCGGCGTCGGCACCGGGGCGGACCAGCGCCGCCGCAGCGACACCAGGCGCAGCCCGAAGACGAAGACGGCCGCGGCGGTCAGCGGCACCGCGGTCGCCGCCCCGTACGCCGACAGCAGCGCCACCGCGATCGACCCGGCGAGCGCGGCCACGGCGTAGATCTCCCGGCGCAGCACCACCGGGATCTCGCCGGTGAGCAGGTCGCGGCCCAGCCCGCCGCCGATCGCCGTGAGCATGCCGATCATGCAGGCGCCGACGGCCGGCACGTGGGCGTCGAGGGCCTTGAGCGTGCCGGTGACGGTGAACAGGCCGAGGCCGGCCGCGTCGAGCACCAGGACGGTGGTTCGCAGCCGGGCGAACTGGGGGTGCAGCCAGAAGATGGCGGCGGCGGTGGCGGCCGCGGTGACCGCGTACCGCCAGTCGGCGAAGGCCAGCGGCGGCACCTCGTCGATGACCAGGTCGCGGAAGATCCCGCCGCCGAGGGCGGCGACGACGCCGACGAAGACCACCCCGAAGAGATCGAGCCGTTTCGCCACCGCCGCGGAGGCGCCGGAGGCGGCGAAGACCGCCACGCCGGTGAGGTCGGCGAGGAGCAGGGCGGTGGAGGTGGTCACCGCCGCAGGTTACGCGGGCGGCCGGGGCGGCCGCCCGGGATCACTCGGCGTACGAGTCGTAGATCTCCTTGCACTTGGGGCAGACCGGGGAACCGGGCTTGGCCGCCTTGGTCACCGGAAAGGTCTCGCCACAGAGCGCCACCACGAACGTGCCCATCACGGCACTCTCCGCGATCTTCTCCTTGCGGACGTAGTGGAACATCTCCGGGCCGGTGTCGGCGTCCTTCAGCTCGGGACGCTCGAGAACCTCTGTACTCACGACTACACCTCCAACGGTCCAGTTTTGCAGGTCGATCCGGCCCGGTCCACCTGGGCCCGCGCCGGGAGCGGCCCGTACCGTAGCCGAAGTGACCAACTTTCACATCAGTCTCGGCACCGAGGTGGCCGACGCCCTGCGCGACGGGCGTCCGGTCGTCGCCCTGGAGAGCACCATCGTCTCGCACGGCCTGCCCCGACCGGACAATCTTCGCGTCGCGCGCCAGATCGAGCAGGCGGTCCGGGACGCCGGGGCCGTCCCGGCCACCATCGGCATGGTCGCCGGTGAGCTGATCGTGGGGCTGGACGACGCCCAGCTCACCCGGCTCGCCACGGTCGACGGGGTGAGCAAGCTCTCGGTGCGCGATCTCGCCGTGGCGGCGGCCACCGGCGCGGACGGGGCCACCACGGTGGCGGCGACCAGCGCGGTGGCCGCGGCGGCCGGTATCGGCGTCTTCGCCACCGGTGGCCTGGGCGGGGTGCACCGGGAGGCGGCACAGACCTTCGACGAGTCCGCCGACCTGGTCACCCTGGCCCGCACCCCGATCGCGGTGGTCTGCGCCGGGGTCAAGTCGATCCTCGACGTGGGCGCCACCCTGGAGCGGCTGGAGACCCTCGGGGTGAGCGTGGTCGGCTACCGCACCCGCCGCTTCCCCGGCTTCTACCTCACCGACGCCGGCTTCGACCTGGACTGGTCGGTGGAGTCCCCGGAGCAGGCGGCCGACGTGCTTGCCGCCCGCCGGGAGCAGGGCGTGCACCACGGCGGCCTGATCGTGGCCAACCCGCTGCCGGTGGACGAGCAGCTCGACCCGGCGCTGCACGACCGCACCCTCGACACGGGCCTGGCCATGCTGGCCCGCGACGGGGTGACCGGCAAGGCGGTGACCCCGTTCCTGCTGGCCCACTTCCACTCCGCCACCGAGGGCGCCAGCCTCGCGGTGAACGTCCGGATCATCCTGCGCAACGCCGACCTGGCGGCGCGGATCGCGGTCGCCGCGGCGGCCCGCCGCACCGCCCCCTCGGCATGAGCACCGTGCCCCCCATCGTCGTCGTCGGCGACGTGATCACCGACGTGCTCGCGGTGCTCTCCGGGCCCCTCGCCACCGGGTCGGACACCGCGGCCGGGATCCGGTTCAGCGGCGGCGGCCAGGCGGCCAACACCGCGGCCTGGCTCGCCGGCCAGGGGGCGGACGTCACGCTGGTCGCCGCGGTCGGCGACGACGAGACGGGCCGCGAGCGGGTCGCCGAGCTGGAGCGGGTCGGGGTGACCTGCGCGGTGGAGCGCCACGAGGGCTATCCCACCGGCACGGTCATCGTGCTCACCCACGACGGGGAGCGCACCATGGTCAGCCAACGGGGGGCGAACCTGCGGCTGACCGCCGGGCACGTCGACCGGACCGTCGCGGCGGCGCCCGACGCCGGGCACCTGCACCTGTCCGCGTACACCCTGCTGGACGTGGGGTCGCGCGGCGCGGGCCTGCGCGCGCTGGCCGCCGCCCGCGAGCGCGGGCTGACCACCAGCGTCGACGCGGCCTCCGCGGCGCCGCTGCGGCGCGTCGGCGCGGCCTTCCTGACCTGGGTACGCGACGTCGACCTGCTGCTGGTCAACACGGACGAGGCGACGGTGCTGGCCGGTGGGCTGGACCCGGCGGCGCAGGCCCGCGCGCTGACCTCGGTGGCCCGGCGGGTGGTGGTGAAGCGGGGCGCGGCCGGCGCGGTCTGGGTGGACCGGACCGGGCTGGTCGAGACGGCACCGGCGCCCGGGGTGGCCGTGGTGGACGTGACCGGGGCGGGGGACGCCTTCGCGGCCGGCCTGCTCACGGCCTGGCTGGCCGGCGCGGACCCCCGCACGGCCCTGTCCCGCGCCGGCGACCTGGGCGCCCTGGCGGTGACAACGGTGGGCGCCCGCCCCCAGCCCTGACGGCGGACCGGTCCGGGCGGCCGCCGCCCGGGCCGGTCAGGGTTCGGCGTCGATGACCTTGTGGGGGCGCTCCTCGGCGGTGAGCGCCATGGGCGGGGTCTCGTCGCGGTGGCGGGGCTGGAACTTCCCGGCCAGGCGGTGCTCCTCCTTCGGCGGGCGGTCGTTGGCCAGCAGCACGGCCAGCCAGGGGATGAGCGCCATCCCGATACCGCAGAGCGGCAGCCAGAGCCAGAGCAGCGGTGCCTTGACGCCGACCAGGACCGCACCGATCACCAGGCACGCGACCCGGATTCCCATCATCAGCACATAGCGCTTCTGCCGGCTGGTGAGCTGGTCGTCCTGGCTGCGCGAGGCGTCGGTGATCAGGATCGGCTGGTACGCCTGACGCTTCACCACGGACCTCCTCGAAGGGATTACGCCCCATCCTGTCACCCCGGACGGTTGATCGGCGAAAATCGTGACAAGGCGGCCCGTGTTACGCCCGTGGTACGCTCGCCCCGTGGGCGACCGGTTCAGCTTCACCGACGAGGCGTTGGCCAACCTGCGGGTCTACGACGTCACGCCCGGGGAAGTCTGGGAGGCCCTGCACAGCACGCGGCGGGTCATCCGGCACCTCGGGGACGACGTCATGGTGGTCTACGCGACCGACCACCGGGGGCGACGCCTCGCGGTGCTGCTGGCCGAGGCCGACGGCACCGACAACGACTGGGACATCCTCTCCGCCCGCGAACTGAGCGACGTCGAGGCCAAGCGCTACGACGACGCGGTGCGGAGGTCACGCCGACGAGGAGGCGGTCACGATGCACCGTAACGAGGCGACCAAGCGGTTCCACGACGGCGGAGACGCGCTCGCCGACCTGATCGACGAGACCCAGCCCGCGGAACTGCCCACCCCCGACACCGACGTGCCGATGGTCAGCCGCTCGGTGCGCCTCCCGCTGGAGACGTACGAGCGGGTCCGGGCGGCCGCCGAGACGCGCGGCATCGGGGTGACCACGCTCATGCGGCAGTGGATCGAGGCCGGCCTGGCCGACCTCGACGACTCGGCCACCGTCTCCCTGGCCGACGTGCGCCGGGCCCTGGCCGCGCTGTCCCGTCCCACCGCCGCCTGAGCGTCACGCCTCCGGGCCGGCGCTCTCCGGCCCCTTCCGCCCGATCGGGGAGGCCGACATCTCCGGCGGGCGACCCCGGCTGCGCCGCGCGTCGGCCAGCGCCACCACGGCCAGCGCGACGGCCACCAGGGCCAGGGCACGCGCGGCGGGCCCGTGCGCCAGCAGCGGCACGAGCAGGACCAGCAGGCCCGCGCCGAGTATCCGGGACCGCGAGACCCGGCCGAAGATCTCGTACTCGAAGCGGGCCCGCGCGGCCAGGAAGAGCAACGGGCCGCCCACCACGAAGAGCAGCAGGGCCTCGTCGGTGCGGTGGAACGGCTCGGCGATGACCACCTCGTAGCCGACCGCCGCGGTGAGCACGCCGAGCACGATGAACAGGTGGGTGATCGTGGCCGACGTGCCCAGCCGGCCCGGCACGCGCGCCAGCCGCAGCGCCTCGGCCAGCAGGTGCCCGGCCCGGTGGAAGTAGATCCGCCAGAGCAGCGCGGTGGTGACGAAGGCGAGCACGAAGGCGCCCGCGCCCTCGCCGGAGAACTTCTCGCCGCTGTAGGTCACCCCGATGACCAGGATCGACTCGCCGAGCGCGATGAGGAAGATCTGCTGGTAGCGCTCGGCCAGGTGCTCGCCGGCGATCCGCCAGCCGACCGTCGGCGCGGACCCGATCCGGGGCAGCGGCCAACCGGTGAACAGGGCGCCGTAGTCCACGATCAGCGCGAGGGCCCAGAGCGGGAGGCGCAGCTCGTCCGGACCCAGCGCGCCACCCAGCCAGAGCGGCGCGGTCGCCGCCGCCCAGGCGGCCAGGCGGAGCGGAACCAGCCGCCGCGGATGGCCGTGCAGCGCGGCGGCCACGACCAGGGGCCGGCCGAGCATCACCGCCACGTACGCGAGGGCGAACGGCAGCGCCCGCTCCTCCAGGGCCCGCGGCAGCGCCACCCCCATCACCAGGCTGGCGAACATGGTGCCGACCACGACGGCCTGGATGACGGCCCGCTCGGGCTCGTACCGGCTGGTCACCCAGACGGTGATCGTCCAGATCATCCACAACGCCAGGAAGAGCAGCACCGTGCGGCCCACCGCGGCGCCCAGCGCCCACCCGGTGGCGGGCAGGCTGCCGATCAGCCGCAGGGAGACCCGGGTCAGCGCGAAGACGAAGACCAGGTCGAAGAAGAGTTCCAGGAAGGTGGCCCGCGCGGCGCTCTCCGCCGGGCGCAGCAGCCCCGCGCCCCGTTCGTACACCGCCTCACCCCCCGTCCGCCGTCCTGGCTCCCAACGACGGGGCCGCCGCCCCGGTTGCGAGTTCCCGCCGGGTCACATCGGCGAGGCGGGGCGTTCCGGCGGGCGACCCCGGGCCCGCAGCGCGTCGGCCACCGCCATCCCGGTCAGCACCACCGTGACGCCGCCGGCGATGGCGAGCAGCGGCAGCCGGCCCAGCAGCGGCACGCCGAGGATCAGGAGCAGCAGGCCCACCACGCGGGACCGGGAGACCCGGCCGAACACCTCGTACTCGAAGCGGGCCCGGCCGACCACGAAGAGGGCCGGGCCCCCGACGATGGCCGCCACCCCGACCGCGTCGGCGTGCCCCCCGGGCTCGGTGATGGCCACCTCGTAGCCGACCGCCGTGATGACGATGCCGGCGATCATGGTCAGGTGGGTCCAGGTGGCCGAGCGCCCCAACCGGGCCGGCTGGCGGGCCTCGGCCACCGCCTCGGCCAGCACCGAACCGGCCCGGTGGAAGTAGATCCGCCAGAGCAGCACGGTGGTGGCGAAGGCGTCGATGAAGGCGATCCAGCGGAGCAGCGAGAAGTCCGTGCCGCTGAACCCGACGCCGGCCACGAAGATCATCTCGCCGAGCGCGATGATCGTGAACTGCTGGTAGCGCTCGGCCAGGTGCTCCCCGGTCACCGTCCACGCCGTGGCCGCCGCCCGGCCCAGCCGGGGCACCGGCCACCCGGTGACCAGGCCCAGGTAGTCGATCGCCAGGGCCACCCCCCAGCAGAGCAGCCGCGCGTCCTCCCCGACCAGGCCACCGACGAGCCAGGGCACCGCCGAGACGGCCGACCAGACCATGATCCGGCTGGACAGGTGCCGCTGGACGTGCCGGCGCAGCGCCACCGTCAGGTAGACCGCGCGACCGAGCTGGATGGAGACGTAGCCGGCGGCGAAGCTCAGCCCGTGCGCCCCGTACGCGTCCGGCACCGACACGGCCATCACCAGGCTGCCGAACATCGACCCGACCATCACCGCCTGGATGGGCGGCTGCTCCGGGTCGTAGTGGCTGGTGGCCCAGGCGGTCAGCGACCAGACCATCCAGAGCGCGAGCAGCAGGAACAGCGTCTGCGCCAGTTCCAGCGGGAGCCGCCCGCCGCCCGTCGACACGTCGTTGATCAGGCGTTGCGAGACCCGGGTGAAGGCGAAGACGAAGACGACATCGAGGAAGAGCTCCAGGAAGGTCGCGCGATAGGGCCCCGCGCCCCGGCGCAGGAGTTCCGCCCCCCGCTCGTCCGTCATCACCCGCCCGTCGTCGCCGCCTTGACGATCATGACAACGAGCCAGGGTGGACGCCGGTTGCGTCAGCCCTTGGCGGCCTTCGCCTCCGCCTTCATCCGCTGCTTGTACTCGCGGACCCGGCGCAGCGACTCGGGATCGGTCACGTCGGCCACCGAGCGGTACGCGTCCGCGTCGCCGTAGCCACCGGCCGCCTCGCGCCAGCCGTCCGGGCTGATCCCGAACCGCTTGCCGAGCAGGGCGACGAAGATCTGCGCCTTCTGCCGGCCGAAGCCGGGCAGGTCGCCGACCCGGCGCAGCAGGTCCCGGCCGTCGGTCGCCTCCGACCAGAGCCGGGCCGGATCGCCGTCGTAGCGCTCGACCAGGGCCCGGCACACCTCCTGCACCCGGGCCGCCATGGCCTTGGGGAAGCGGTGCAGGGCCGGCGGCCGGGCGAAGATCTCGACCAGGGCCTCCGGCGAGTATTCGGCCAGTTCCCGGGCGTCCGGCTCGTGGCCGAGCCGCTGGGCGAGCACGTACGGGGAGGAGAACGCCTTCTCCATCGGCACCTGCTGGTCCAGCACCATGCCGAGGAGCAGCGCCAGCGGGCTGCGCGCCAGCAGCTCGTTGGCCTGCGGGTCGATGGGCAGCGAGAGCGTCATGCCCTCCATCCTGCCGCGCCCGCCGCCGCCCGTGTGCGCGACACGGCCCGGTGGACAGGGGTGGGGTCCACCGGGCCGCGCGGCCGCGATCGTCAGTTGACGACGAAGAGCAGCCGGTTCGGCGAGCCGGAGCCGGGGTTGGTCACCTTGCCCGTGGTGGCGTTGGTGGTCAGGTAGCTGGCCACCTGCGCCGGGCTGTACGAGGGGTTGGCGCCGAGCACCAGCGCCGCCGCGCCGGCCACGTGCGGCGAGGCCATCGAGGTGCCGCTCAGCGTGCTGCTGGCGGTGTCGCTGGTCCGGTACGCGGAGACGATGCTCGACCCGGGGGCGAAGATGTCCACGCAGGAGCCGTAGTTGGAGAAGGACGAGCGCGCGTCGCTGCTGGTGGTGGAGCCCACGGTGATCGCGGCCGCGGCGCGGGCCGGCGAGTAGTTGCAGGCGTTGGCGCTGGAGTTCCCGGCCGCGACCGCGTACGTGACGCCGGAGTTGACCGAGTTGGTCACCGCGTTGTCGATCGAGCTGCTGGCGCCGCCGCCGAGGCTCATGTTCGCCACCGCCGGCTTCACCGCGTTCGAGGTGACCCAGTTGATGCCGCTCACCACGCCGGTGGTGCTGCCGCTGCCGGAGCAGTTGAGCACCTTCACCGCGATCAGCCGGACGCCCTTGGCCACGCCGTACCGGGTGCCACCGACGGTGCCGGCCACGTGGGTGCCGTGGCCGTTGCAGTCGGTGTTGTTGGTGTCGACGGTGTTGGTGCCCCAGCTGGCCCGGCCGCCGAAGTCGGTGTGGGTGGTCCGGATGCCGGTGTCGATGATGTACGCCCGGACGTTCGAGGCCGTGTTCGGGTAGGTGTAGCTGGCGTTCAGCGGCAGGTTGCGCTGGTCGATCCGGTCCAGGCCCCAGGACGGCGGGTTGGTCTGGGTGGCCTGACCGGTGACGATCCGGTCCTGCTCGACGTAGGCGACGGCCGGGTCGGCGGCCAGCCGGCGGGCCTGGGCGGGGCTCAGCTTCGCGCTGTAGCCGGTCAGCGCGGCGCTCCACACCGTGCCGACGCTGCCGCCGTAGCGCCTGGCCAGGGCGGCGGCCCGGTCCGGAACGGCGGTGCGGGCGGCGAGGGTGTTCGCGGCGCCGACCGCGTCGCTCTTCAGCACCACCAGGTAGCTGCCGCTGATGGCGTCGGGGGCGGAGGCGTAGCGGACGTCACCGGTCGGCGCGGCGAGGGCGGGGGTGGACGCGGCGGCGGCGAGGGCCGCGGCGGCGGCCGTGACGGCGAGCGCGCGCAGCGCGCGCCGCCGGGGAACGGACACGTCGGACATCGTCTGGCTCCCTACCGGGCGTGCCCGGGCTCGTGGCCACCGGGACGCCCATCGACGGATGTTGGGCCAGATGCTAGCCATGCATCGATGAACATAAAAGAGATAACGGCCGATACAGTGAGCTGGTGGTATGGATGTCGCGGGTGCCCGCCGGGCCCGCGCCCCCGGGAGGCAGGATGACGACGTGGACCGTCACGACATGCTGCTCTCCCCCGCCGGGGTCGACGCGCTGCGCACCGCGCTGACCCGGGCGCGCTTCACCGCCAACGGCATCGCCGACCGGCTCGGCCCGCAGGCCACCGGCGGGGTGGCCCGCAACGACTACCGGGCCGCCCTGCGCGCCACCGAGGACCGCGACCCGCTCGGCACACTGATCCGGGTCTTCATCTGTGAGCAGACCGAGCCGGAGCCGGCGGTGGCCGCCGCGCTCGCCCCGCTGACCGTGGCGGAGGCGCTGGCCGGGGGCCTCGTCGAGCGGCACGGCGACGGGCTGCGCGCCGGCGTCGACCTGGAGCCGTACGGGGACGACTGGTGGGTGCTCGCCGACGTGCCGGCCAGCGCCCGGCCCGGCCGCCCGCTGCACGCCGAGCACGTGCTCGGCATCGGCGGGGCCACCCAGACGCTGATCGGCGCGACCGTGCGCCGGCCGGTGGAGACCGCACTGGACCTGGGCACCGGCTCGGGCGTCCAGGCCCTGCACCTGTCCACGCACGCCCGCCGGGTGACCGCCACCGACGTCTCCGAGCGGGCCCTCCGCTTCGCCGCCACCACCGCCGCCCTCAACGGGCAGGACTGGGAACTGCTCCGCGGCGACCTGGTCGCCCCGGTGGCCGGCCGGCGGTTCGACCTGGTGGTCAGCAACCCGCCGTTCGTGGTCGGGCCCGGCACCACCACGCACGTCTACCGCGACTCCGGCCGGGTCGGCGACGCGATCGGCGCCGAACTCGCCGCCGCGGCCCCCCACCTGCTCACCGAGGGCGGGACCATGCAGTACCTGGCCAACTGGGTGCACGTCACCGGCGAGGACTGGGCCGAGCGGGTGACCGGCTGGTTCGCCGGCACCGGGCTGGACGCCTGGGTGATCCAGCGCGAGGTGGCCGACCCGATGGCGTACGTCAACCTCTGGCTCACCGACGTCGGCGAGACGGCCGACCCGCAGCGGATGGCGGCCTGGCTGGACTGGTTCGACGCGCACAAGGTGGAGGCGATCGGCTTCGGCATCGTCTCGCTCCGGCGGGCCGGCCACGACGAGCCGATCATCCGGGTCGAGGACCTGCGCCAGCGGGTCGAGCCGCCGCTGGGCGACCGGATCGGCGAGTGGTTCGACCGGCAGGACTGGCTGCGCGCCCGGGACACCGACGGGCTGCTCGCCGCCCGCTACCGGGCTGCCGACGGCCTCCAGCTGCGCCAGGAGGCCACCATGGGCGACGAGGGCTGGGCGGTGGACCGGCAGGTCCTCGCCATGCCGCACGGGCTGCGCTGGTCGGAGGAGATCGACCCGCTGGTGCTCGCCCTGGTCGGCGGCGCGGACGGCCGGCTGCCGCTGCGCGACCAGCTCGCCCTGCTCGCCGCCGCGCACGACGTGGCCCCGGACGAGCTGGCCGAGGCGGCCGGGCCCATCGTGGCGCACCTGGTCGAGCGGGGCCTCGTCGAGCCGGTGGCGGACTGATGCGGGCCGTGGTGCAGACGGTCGGCCGGGCCGCCGTGACGGTCGACGGCGAGGTGGTCGGCGAGATCGCCGACGGGCTGCTGGTGCTGGTCGGCGTGACCCACACCGACACCCCGCAGGTGGCCGCCACGATGGCCCGCAAGATCCATGAACTGCGCATCCTGGACGACGAGAAGAGTGCCGCCGACACCGGCGCGCCCGTCCTCGTGGTCAGCCAGTTCACCCTCTACGGCGACGCCCGCAAGGGCAGAAGACCGAGCTGGACCGCAGCGGCCCCGGCAGAACAGGCCGAACCCCTCGTCGAGGCGGTGGTCGAGGCACTCCGCGCCCGCGGCGCCAAGGTCGAGACCGGCCGTTTCCGCACCCACATGCTTGTCGAGAGCGTCAACGTAGGCCCCCGCACCCTCCTCCTGGACCTCTGACCCCGCCCTGTTGATCAAGAGGTTTGCGTCGGGAACCGGCCCTGCCGAGACGCAAACCTCTTGATCAACGAGAGGGGTCGTCAGAAGAAGAGGCCGCGGCGGGAGAGGGACTGGCGCAGCCAGCCGTCGAGCTGGGCGGTCCAGTCGGTGCGGTCCGCCGTGGCGTGGTCGACCGTGAAGCGGCCGAAGGCGTCCCGGCCCTCGGTGAACAGGCCGCCGCGCTTGTCCAGCTCCAGCACCACGTGCACCTGCTGCGGGTCGGTGACGAAGGTGAGTTCGAGCTGGTTCATGGCGCGCGCGTACTGGGGCGCCGGGTGGAACTCGATCTCCTGGTAGAACGGCAGGCTCTGCCGCACGCCGTAGATGTGGCCCCGCTCGACGTCGGCCCGGGCGAACCGGAAGCCCAGCCGCAGCAACGCCTCCAGCAGCCGCTCCTGGGCGGGCAGCGGGTGCACCGCCACCGCGTCCAGGTCACCCTTGTCGACCGCCCGGGCCACCTCCAGCTCGGTCCGCAGCCCCATGGTCATCCCGTGCAGGTGCTGGCCGTACAGGTCGGTGAGCGGCGTCTCCCAGGGCACCTGGAAGCGGAACGGCACGTCGTAGCGCTGCCCCGGCTCCAGCCGGAACGCGCCGGTCACCTGGGCCCGGCCGAACTCCTGCGTGGTGTTGTACTCCGAATCGCCGCTCTCCACCTCGACACGGGTCACCAGGCCGAGCGCGACGTAGCTCACGTCCACCGGGTGCTCCCCGCCGACCACGTGGACCCGGCCCTCCAACTGGCCGCCGGGACGGCAGTTCGGGTTGGCCAGCACCGTCTCCACCGACGGTCCACCCACACCCATCGCCTGCATGAGCCGCTTGAAGACCACCACGTCCTCCGATCGCCTGTGCGCGCCGAGCCCGGGTGGCCGGCCGCTGGCACGGTAACCGGGTCGGGCAAGCGACAGCCGACATTCCGCCGGGTTTGCTGTCGGGTCCCCGATCGCCTCACTCCGGTTTCACGCCCCGCCCGCCAAGCTGTTCATCACCGGGGCCACCGCGCCGGCGGACGGCACGGAACCGGTACGGCACGACGGACACGGGGAGAGATCGAGATGGCCCAGCAGATGATCGAGCACCAGGACATGGACGTCACCCTGACCGACCTGGACGCCACCGACGAGCGCGGCGTCTCCACGGACCTGGTCCGGGCGTACCTCAACGGCATCGGCCGCACGAAGCTGCTCACGGCGGCGCAGGAGGTCGAGCTGAGCAAGCGCATCGAGGCCGGCCTCTTCGCCGAGGAGAAGCTCGCCACCTGCACCCCGGTCTCCGCCGAGCTGCACGCGGACCTGGCGCTGATCGCGGCCGAGGGCCGCGCCGCCAAGGACCACCTGCTGGAGGCGAACCTGCGGCTGGTGGTCAGCATCGCCAAGCGCTACACGGGTCGCGGCATGGCCTTCCTCGACCTCATTCAGGAGGGCAATCTCGGCCTGATCCGCGCGGTCGAGAAGTTCGACTACACCAAGGGCTACAAGTTCTCCACCTACGCCACCTGGTGGATCCGCCAGGCCATCACCCGCGCCATGGCCGACCAGGCCCGCACCATCCGCATCCCGGTGCACATGGTCGAGCAGGTCAACCGGATGGTGCGGGTCCGCCGCGAGCTGTCGGTCACGCTGGGCCGGGAGCCCACCGTGGCCGAGGTGGCCACCGCGCTGGACATCCCGGAGTTCCAGGTGATCGAGCTGATCTCCTACGACCGGGAGCCGGTGAGCCTGGACCAGACGGTCGGCGAGGACGGCGAGAGCGCGCTGGGCGACTTCGTGGCCGCGGTGGACCCCAACGCGGACCCGGGCGACGCCGCCGGCGACGGGGAACTGCGCAACGAGGTACGCATCGTGCTGGCCACCCTCTCCCAGCGGGAGCAGGCGGTGATCCGGCTGCGGTTCGGGCTGGACGACGGCCGGCAGCGCACCCTCGACGAGGTGGGTCGCGAGTTCGGGCTGTCCCGGGAGCGGATCCGCCAGATCGAGAAGGTGACCCTGCTCAAGCTGCGCGACCCGGAGCGGGCCAACCGGCTCGAGGCGTACGCCTGCTGACGCACCCGATCCGACAGGCCCCGGCGGTTCGCCGGGGCCTGTCGCGCTTGCAGCGGCGGCCCGCGACCATCACCCTGGGGTGATGAACTGGACACTGGAAGTGGTGGTGGTGCCGGTCTCCGATGTGGACCGGGCCAAGGAGTTCTACGCCGAGCGGCTCGGTTTCGTCGTCGACCACGACACCGACCTGGGGGGCGTCGGTCGGATCGTCCAACTCACACCCCCGGGCTCCGGGTGCTCGATCGTCCTCGGCCGGGGCGTCGTGCCCGAGATGCCGGCGGGCTCGCTCAAGGGGCTGCAACTGGTCGTGCCCGACCTGGAGAAGGCCCGCGCCGAGCTGGTCGAGCGGGGCGTGGAGGTCAGCGAGATCCAGGTGATCGGGCAGAACCCGCGCCCGGTGCCACACCCGCTGGACAACGTCGGCTTCGTCTTCCTCACCGATCCGGACGGCAACGCCTGGGCGGTGCAGCAGATCTCCAGCCGGGCCTGAGCCTCACAGCCGGCGCGGGCCGGTGTCCGGGCGGGGCGTCTCGGCGCCGGTGCGGACGGTGGCGTGCAGCACGGAGATGCCGTCCGGCCGGGCCAGCACCGGGTTGAGGGTGAGCGACCGGACCCGGGGCTGCTCGTCGGCGAGCCGACCGACCCGCAGCAACAGGTCGACCAGGGCGGCCCGGTCCACCGGCGCGGCGCCCCGGTGACCGCGCAGCAGCGGCGCGGCGCGGGGCTCGTCGACCAGCTCGGCGGCGTCCCGGTCGGTCAGCGGCACCGCCCGCCAGGCGCGGTCGCCGAGCAGTTCCGTGGCCACGCCGCCCAGGCCGAAGCCGACGACCGGCCCGAACGCCGGGTCCTCCACCAGCTCCACCACGCAGGCCACCCCGGGCGGGACCATGGGCTGGACCAGCACGTCCGCGCCGAACACCGGGGCCATCTCGGCGTACGCGCGGCGCAGCGCGGCGGCGTCGGCCAGGTCGAGCCGGACCGCGCCCAGGTCGAGGCGGTGCCGCAGACCCGGGGCGGCGGCCTTGAGCGCGACCGGCCAGCCGAGCCGCCCGGCCGCCGCGACCGCCTCCTCGGCCGACCCTGCCGGCGCCGACTCGACCACGTCGATCCCGTACGCCCGCAGCAGGGCCGCCGTTTCCGTGCCCTCGGGTCGCAGCGCGGCCTGCCCGGCCGCCCGGTCGACCCGGTCCAGCTCGGGCAGCACGCCGGGCGGGCGGCGCAGCCAGTCGGCGTACGCGGTGACCCGGGCCAGGGCCCGGACCGCCTCCTCCACGCTCGGGTAGGCCGGCACCCCGGCGGGCACCCGGCCGGCGAGGAAGGTGGCCACCACCGGCTTGCCGGTGCTCCGCGCGTCGGGCAGGGCGGCGGTGAAGTCGGCCTCCGGGTCGGTGAGCTGGCCGGGCAGCGGCGGGGCGAAGACCGCCACCACGGCGTGCACCCGCTCGTCGGCGGCGGAGGCGGCGAGTGCGGCGGCGTACTCGGCGGCGGTGGCCCGGGGGCCGACGTCGTGCGGGTAGCCGTCGGCCACGGTGAGGCCCTGGGCGGCGCACGCGGTGGCGGCCAGCCCGGTCAGCGCCGAGGAGTTGCCGACCACGGCGATCCGGCGGCCGGCCGGCAGCGGCTGGTGGGCCAGGAGCACGCCGACGTCGAGCAGTTCGGCGACGGTGTCCACCCGGATCACCCCGGACTGGGCGAAGAGCGCGCTGACCGCCGCGGCGTCCAGGGCCGGCGCGTCGCCGACCCCCGGCGGGCGGGCCAGCGAGGCGAGCGCCACCACCGGCTTGCTCCGGCCGATCCGCCGGGCCAGCCGGGCGAACTTCCGCGGGTTGCCGAAGGTCTCCAGGTAGAGCGTGATGACGTCGGTGCCGGGATCGTCCTGCCAGTACTGGAGCAGGTCGTTGCCGGAGACGTCGGCCCGGTTGCCGGCGGAGACGAAGCTGGACACGCCGAGCCCGCGCCGGGACGCCTCGGCGAGCAGCGCCACCCCGAACGCGCCGGACTGGCTGAAGACGCCGACCCGGCCGGGGGCGGGCAGCGAAGGGGCGAGGGTGGCGTTGAGGCGTACCGCGCTGTCGGTGTTGGCCACGCCGAGGCAGTTCGGGCCGACCACCCGCATGCCGGCCAGGTGGGCGGCGCGGACCAGGGCGCGCTGGGCGGCCGCCCCGGCCGGGCCGGACTCGGCGAACCCGGCGGAGACCACCACCAGCCCGTGCGCGCCGGCCTTCGCGGCGTCGGCGACCACCTCGGTCACCGCCGCGGGGGCGACGGCCACCACGGCCAGGTCGATGTCGAGGCCGGCGTCGGCCGCCGACGGGTACGCGGGCAGCCCGGCCACGGTCGCCGCGGACGGGTGCACGGGGACGATCGCGCCGGTGAACCCGCCGTCGCGCAGGTGCCCGAGCAGGGCCGCGCCGACGCCCTGACCGGTGGTGCTGGCGCCGTAGACGGCGATGCCGCGCGGGGCGAGCAGCCGGGCGATCGAGCGGGCCTCGGTGCGGTGCTCGCGGCCGCGCTGCACTTCCAGGGTCGCCTCGGTGGGGGCGATCGGGAAGTTCAGGTGCACCACGCCGTCGGCGTACTGGCGCTGGACCTGGTAGCCGAAGTCGGAGAAGACCCGCAGCATCGCCCCGTTGGCCGGGAGCACCTCGGCGACGAAGTGCACGATGCCGTAGCGCCGGGCGGCGTCGGCCAGGTGCTCCAGCAGCACCGAGCCGATGCCCCGGCCCTGGTACGCGTCCTCCACCACGAACGCCACCTCGGCCTCGGGCGAGCCGGGGCCGAGCCGCTCGTACCGGCCGACGGCGACGATCCGGTCGCCGGCCAGCACCACGAACGCCTCCCGGTCGCGGTGGTCGACGTTCACGAACCGCTGCAGGTCGCGCTCCGGGATGCGCGGGTACGGCGAGAAGTAGCGCAGGTAGCGGGTGCGCTCGGAGAAGCGCGAGTGCATCGCCACGATCGCCGCGGCGTCCTCCGGACGGATCCGCCGCAACTGGACGGTCGTGCCGTCGCTGAGCAGCACGTCCACCGGTTGCTCGACAGTGGTCACCGGCCGGTCCTCCCCCACCACCGGATCAGTCGCGCGGGTCGTGCGGGTCGAGCCCGAGCAGCGGGAAGACCGCCTTGCGGGTCGCCGCGACGGCGCGGTCCACCGCGGTCGGCTCGCCGCTCGGCTGCCACGGCTGGTACGACGGGTCGACGTCGTCGGTCATCCGCAGCGGGATCTCGTGCCCCGGCCGCCGTCGCGCCGCCAGTTCCCGCCAACCCGGCGGGGTGAGCGTGGCCGGGTCGAGAGGCTCCCCGGTGGCCACCGCGAGCAGGTGCGTCCAGGCCCGGGGCACCACCTCGACCAGCGCGTACCCGCCGCCGCCGAAGGCGACCCAGCGGCCGTCGCAGAGCTCGTCGGCGAGCGCGCGCAGCGCCTGGTAGGTGGCCCGCTGCCCGTCGACGGAGAGGCGCAGGTCGGCCAGGGGGTCGAGCCGGTGCCCGTCCGCCCCGCACTGGGTGACCAGCACCTGCGGCCGGAACGCCCGCAGCACCGACGGCACGATCGCGTGGAACGCGCGCTGCCAGCCCGGGTCGCCGACCCCCGGCGGCAGCGGCACGTTGACCGCGGACCCCTCCGCGCCCGGGCCGCCGGTCTCGTCGGGGAACCCGGTGCCGGGGAAGAGCGCCAGCGGGGTCTCGTGCAGGCTGACCGTGAGCACCCGCGGGTCCCGGTAGAAGATCTCCTGCACCCCGTCGCCGTGGTGCACGTCCACGTCCACGTACGCGATGCGCTCCGCGCCCAGGTCGAGCAGGCGGGCGATGGCCACCGCCGGGTCGTTGTAGACGCAGAACCCGGCCGCCCGGGCCGGCATGGCGTGGTGCAGGCCACCCGCCACGTTGACGGCCCGGCGGGCCTCGCCGCGCCAGACCGCCTCGGCCGCGGCCACGCTCGCCCCGGCGACCAGCGCGCTCGACTCGTGCATGCCGTCGAAGACCGGGTTGTCCGAGGTGCCGAGGCCGAAGCCGGCGAAGAGCGGGTCCCGGGGCGCGGCCCGCACGGCGTCCAGGTAGCGCGGGTCGTGCACCCGGGTCAGCAGCGCGTCGTCGGCCGGCTCCGGCTTCACCAGCCGGGCCCCGGGCCGGTCCAGCACCCCCAGTTCCCGGGCCAGCGCCATGGTCAACTCGACCCGGACCGGGTCGAGGGGGTGGTCGCCCATGTCGTACCCGAGCAGGGCCTCGTCCCACACCACCACCGTGTCGTCGGCCATGGGGCCATCGTCGCACGTGGGCCGGGGCGGCCCCACCGCACGCGCGGCTCAGCGGCCGGACGTCTCCCCGGTGGCGACCGGACGGTCCGGGTCGGCCACCCAGTTGCTCCACGAGCCGACGTACAGGGCGGCGTCCGGGCGGCCGGCCAGGTGCAGCGCCAGCACCGCCTGGGCGGCGGTCACCCCCGAGCCGCAGTACGCGCCGACCGGCGCACCCCCGGCCACCCCGGCGGCGGCGAACCGCTCGCGCAGCGCCTCGGCGGCGGGGAAACGTCCCTCGGCGACGTACTCGGGAGCGGGCAGGTTGACCGCGCCCGGGACGTGCCCGGCGACCGGGTCGATCGGCTCGGTCTCGCCCCGGTAGCGCGGGGCGGCCCGCACGTCGAGCAGCACTCCGGCGTCGGCGGCGGCCAGCCGGGCGGCCTCCCCCGCGTCCAGGACCGGCAGCTCACCCGGGGTGACCGTCACGTCCCCGGGCGCGGGCGCGGGCGCCTCGGTGGAGACGGGTCCGCCGGCCGCGACCCAGGCCGGGTAGCCGCCGTGCAGCACCCGGACCGCCCGGTGGCCGGCCCAGCGCAGGGTCCACCAGGCGCGGGCGGCCGACATGCCGTCGCCGCCGTCGTACACCACCACGGGGTGACCGGCGCGGACGCCGGCGGCCCGCAGCGCGGCCTGGAGCGCGGCGGGGTCGGGCAGCGGGTGCCGGCCGGCGGCGCCGGGCCGGCCGCAGAGCTCGGTGTCCAGGTCGACGAAGACGGCGCCGGGCAGGTGACCGGCCAGGTAGTCGTCCCGGCCGGGCGGCCCGGCGAGCCGCCAGCGGACGTCGAGCAGGGTCGGCGGGTCGGCGTGGTCGAGCTCGGCGGCGAGCCGGTCGGGCTCGACCAGCAGGTCTTCGGTTCCGGACATGCGGTCCAGTCAACACCATCCGGGCAGCGACCTCCCGGTTCGGCGTCCCTAGATCGTCGGGGGTCCGGGGTAGCATCGAACGCCGGGAGGCCGCTGACGTGAAGCATGACCTGGTCGACACGACCGAGATGTACCTGCGCACCATCCTCGAGCTGGAGGAGGAGGGGGTGCCGCCGCTCCGTGCCCGGATCGCCGAGCGGCTGAAGCAGAGCGGCCCCACGGTCAGCCAGACCGTCGCCCGGATGGAGCGGGACGGCCTGCTCACCGTCGAGGGCGACCGTCACCTGACGCTCACCGAGCTGGGCCGCAACTCGGCGGTTTCGGTCATGCGCAAGCACCGGCTGGCCGAGCTGCTGCTGGTCAACGTGATCGGGATGCCCTACGAGGAGGCCCACGAGGAGGCCTGCCGGTGGGAGCACGTGATGAGCGACGCGGTCGAGAAGCGGGTCTACGACCTGCTCAACCGCCCGACCCGCTCGCCCTACGGCAACCCGATCCCGGGCCTTGAGGAGCTGGGCGACCCGGGCCCGCTGGCGGCCGAGACCGCCGAGGGCGAGCGCAACCTGGCCTTCCCCGGCCTCTCCGGGCCGGTCGTGGTGCGGCGGATCTGCGAGAGCGTGCAGACCGACGCCGACGTGCTCCGGCAGCTGCACGCCGCGGGCGTCGACCCGGGCGCCACGGTGACCGTGGCCCAGGAGCGCGACGGCGTGTCCATCGACCGCTCCGGCGACCGGGTCCGGCTGCCCCGTGAGGTGGCCTCCCGGGTGTTCGTCGCGGCCCGCTGACCCGCCCGGTCCCGCCCGCGCGGGCCGGTCAGAGCTGCCGGGTGTCGATCACCTTGGCGAGGTTGACCAGCTTGCCGGCCACCTTCTCGGCCTCGGCCGTGGCGGTGCCGCGCGGGCTGGTCCACCGCAGCGTGGCCAGCCGCCCCTCGCCGGCGAGCCAGCCCACCTCCGCCGCCGGGCCGTTCTTCGCGGTCTTCGGCAGCGTGTGCCGGTAGCCGATCTTCCCCAGCTTGGTGACCTTCTTCGCGCCCCGGGGCAGCACGTCCAGGGTGAAGCTCGACGTGTCGATCGACGTGTCGGTCACCGTGAGGGTCAGCTCCGGCAGGACGGCTCCCTCGGCGCGGACCACACACGTGTGGGTGTCGCCCTTGTCCGTGGCGGCGGCCACGTCGAACCTTCCGCCGGTGTGCTTGGCGATCACCGCGAAGTCGAGCAGCCGGCACGCCCCGCCCGACGAGGCCGCGGCGACCTCGACCGCCCGCGGTTCCGCCGCCGGCACCGCCACCGGCGGGGCCTCCTTGGCGCAGCCGGCGGTCAGCAGTACGGCCGAAGCGGCCAGCCAGGTCCGGGCGCGCACGTGGAGACCTCCGCAGTCGTCGGCGGGGGCCGCCCGCCGGATGTCCGTCGGACACCGTACGGGCTGCTCGCCGGGGACGGAAGTCCTCAATCGTCCACATACGGACAGTGCCGGCATCCTCGCCCGCAGCACGTGCCCCGTCGGGCCAGGAAACCGGCGCTGAGCACGAAGAGCCCGGTGGCCGGGTCCAGGTAGCCGGCCTCCCCGGCGGCCAGGGCGGCGGCGTGCGCGGCCAGGATCCGCTCCCGGTCCGGGTGGTCGGGCGACAGCCGCGACGGGTGCGGCTCGGTCAACGGCCGGTCCGCCAGGGGTCGTCGCTCTCCGGTCACCGGGCGAGTCTACGGAGCAACCGCGCCGGTTCAGCCGTGGCGGGCGAAGGCCTCGGCGACCGCCGCCCGGTCCGCGCCCCCGGCCAGCAGCATGCGGAGCAGCACCTTGGCCTTGTACGGGTCGAGCAGCCCGCCGCAGACCAGCCCGCGCCGCCGCAGGTCGGTCTCCGAACCGACCGCGCCGTAGGTGTTCCGCAGCACCGAACCCGCCCCGGTCCGCGAGGCGAGCACCACCGGCATCCGGGCGGCCAGCGCGCCCAGCGCCGGGGCGAGATCCGGCGGGACGTGCCCCACCCCGAAGCCGGCCACCACCAGCCCGTCCAGGCCGGGGGCGAGCGCGTCGAGCAGCGCCAGGTCGTCGTCGAGGGTGACGGTGTGCAGCGCCACCCGGGTGGCGGCGAGCCGGTCCCGGTCCACCGGCGGCAGCGGGGCGCGCCGGGGCGGGCGGGTGAGCAGGCGTACCGCGCCCTCGATCACGTGCCCGAGCGGGCCGGCGTTGGGCGAGGCGAAGGTGGCCGTACTGGTGCTGTGGGTCTTGCGGACGAACCGGGCGGCGTGGACCTCGTCGTTGAACGCCACCAGCACGCCGAGGTCCCGTGCGGCCGGCGCGGCGGCGACCCGGGCGGCGGCCAGCAGGTTGGCCGGGCCGTCCGGGCCGGCCAGGGTGGGGTTGCGCATCGCGCCGGTGAACACCAGCGGCGCCGGGTGCGGCCAGACCAGGTCGGCCAGGAACGCGGTCTCCTCCAGCGTGTCGGTTCCCTGGGTGACCACCACGCCGGTCGCCCCGTCGGCGACCGCCGCGCCGGCCGCGTCCACCAGGTCCAGGATCTGCCGGTACGCCAGCGCGGCGCTGGGCACCGCCTCGACGTCCCGCACGTCGAGCGGGATGTCGGCGAGCCCGGGCACGGCGGCCGTGAGGTTGGCGCCGGTGAGCCGGCTGACGACTCCCTGCGCGCCGCTGCCGGCCATGGCGATCGTGCCGCCGAGGGTGAAGAGCGCGACGGTCACCGGACAGCCTTCCGAGCGAGGAGAAACGCCTGCGGACCCCGATCGAGTTCCTCCGCTTCGCGGACCAGCGTGGCGTGCACGGCCAGGCCGGCCGCCGTGAGCTGCGCGGCCAGCCGTTCCGGCGGCAGCCAGTGCACGTCGTACGAGACGGTGTGGCCGTACGCCTGCTCCAGCCGGATCCGCCGGTCGCCGGCCTTGACCGCGAGCAGCAGGTGACCGCCCGGGGCGAGCACCCGGTGGAACTCGGCGAACACCTCGGGCAGCAGCTCCGGCGGCAGGTGGATGATCGAGTACCAGGCGACGAGCCCGGCGAGCGCCGCGTCGGGCGTGGCCAGCGCGGTCATCGAACCGACCTCGAAGCGCAGCTCCGGGTGGGCCGCGCGGGCCACCTCGACCATCCCCGGCGAGAGGTCGACCCCGGCGACGTCCAGGCCGAGACCGCGCAGGTGGGCGGTGACCCGCCCGGTCCCGCAGCCCACCTCCAGCACCGGCCGGCCGGGCCCGACCAGCTCGGCGAACGCGACAAGCATCCCCCGGTCGAGCGGGCCCTCCACCACCTCGGGGAGCAGCCGCGCGTAGTCCACGGCGACCGTGTCGTAGGCGGCCCGCGTCTCGGTGAGCCAGCTCGGTTCGATCATGAAGGTCGACCCTAGTCGCCGGCCGGCCCGGCGTCCGCCCGCACCCGACCCGGCCGAGCGACGAACGTCTCCGGCCGGGAGAAATGCCGCGCCCCGCAGCGGACCGGCGGGATAACCTGCCGGGTCGCGAACCCGTGACCCCGACGGACAGGCCCTCAGCGGTGACCCAGCAACTGACGCCCCCGACCACCGGAACCCGCACCTCGCTGTGGCGGAGCCGGGACTTCCTGCTGCTCTGGAGCGGCCAGACGGTCAGCGAGGTGGGCACCCGGATCTCCGGGGTGGCGGTGCCGCTGCTGGCCGCGGACGTGCTCGACGCCACCGTCTTCCAGGTCTCCCTGTTCACCTTCCTGGCCTGGCTGCCGTACCTCCTCTTCTCGCTGCCGGCCGGGATGCTGGCCGACCGGGTCGACCAGCGGCGGCTGATGGTCGCCTGCGACCTGGGCCGGGCGGCGCTGCTGCTGTCGGTGCCGGTGGTCGCCCTGGTCGGCCACCTCACGCTGGCCTTCCTGTACGCGGTGGTCGGGCTCACCGGCGTGCTGACCGTCGCGTTCACCGTGGCGTACCGGAGCCTGCTGCCCGCGCTCGTCCCGGCGGACGACCTGACCTCGGCCAACGCGCGCCTGGAGGTGAGCGAGAACCTGGCCCAGCTGGCCGGGCCGAGCGCCGGTGGCGTGCTCGTCGGGCTGCTCGGCGCGGCCCGGACCTTCGTCGTCGACGCCGCCAGCTTCCTGGCCAGCGCGGTCACGCTGCTGCTGGTCCGGCACCGCCCGGCGCCGCGCACCGAGGGCCGGGTGCCGGTCCGGGCGGCGCTGACCGAGGGGCTCGGGTTCATCCGCCGCCAGCGGATCCTCGCCCTGGTGCTCGCCTGCACCGCCACCTCGAACTTCTTCGTGATGGCCGCTCAGGCCATCGAGGTGCCGTACCTGCTGCGTGTGCTGCACGCCGCCCCGGCCACCATCGGCGTCCTGTTCAGCCTGGGGTCGGTGGGCGGGCTGCTGGCCGGCGTGCTGGCCGGGCGGGTGACGGCGCTGCTCGGCACCGCCCGGACCATCTGGGTGTCGATGGCCGCGCCCGGCCCGCTCTACCTGCTGATGCCGCTGGCCAGGCCCGGCTGGGGCGCCCTGCTCTACGCGGTCGGCACCGCCGCGTTCGCGGCCAACGCGGTGCTGTTCAACGTAACGGCCATGTCCTACCGGCAGCGGGTCACCCCGGCCCGGCTGCTCGGCCGGGTCAACGCCGCGTTCCTGTGGATCTGCTACGGCGTCATCCCGCTCGGCGCCCTGCTCGGCGGCGCCCTCGGCACCCGGCTCGGGCTTCGCCCGGCGCTGCTGGTCTGCGTGCTCGGCATGTGGAGCGCGGCGCTGTTCGTGGTCTGTTCCCCGCTGCGCCGGATGCGGGACTTCGCGAGCTCGTGAAAAGAGGCAAGATTTTTCCCGGGCCGCTGTCGAATCCGGCCGGGCCCGTCCGTCGGTGAGGCGGAAGAGGGAAAACGACAACCCAAGGAGACACCGATGGCCCAGTACGCAGTCCTCGTCTACTCGCCCGCGCCCGCCGACCCGATGGACCTGACCCCCGACTACGTGGCCCTGCTGGAGCGGTACGGCGACCAGGTCACCGAGCTGGGCGGGCAGATCCTCACCGGGTTCGCGCTCCAGCCGAGCACCACCGCCACGGCGATCCGCGGCGACCTGGTCACCGACGGCCCGTTCATCGAGGCCAAGGAGGTCGTCGCCGGGTTCTACATCCTGGAGGCGCCCGACCTGGACGTGGCCCTGAAGATCGCCAAGCTGAACCCGGCCACCATCGACGGCGGCGTCGAGGTCCGGCCGCTCTTCCAGCCGCCGGCCGAGTGAGCGACACCGCCACCGTCGCCGCCGAACGCGCCGTGGCGGACGCGCACCGTCGCGAGTGGGCCTTCGTGCTCGCCGCGACGGCGCGCGTCGCCGGCGACCTCGACGTGGCCGAGGAGTGCGTGCAGGACGCCTACCTCGCCGCGCTGGCCGCCTGGGCGCGGGACGGCGTACCCGACAAGCCGGGCGCCTGGCTCACCGCCACGGCGAAGCGCAAGGCGCTCGACGTGCTGCGCCGGGAGAAGGTGTTCCGGTCGAAGATGCCCCTGCTCGTCGAACCGGCGGAGGCCGAGATGACGGACGAGCCCGGCGGGGACGCGGTCCCCGACGACCGGCTGCGGCTGGTGTTCACCTGCTGCCACCCGGCGCTGGCCCGGGAGGCGCAGGTGGCGCTGACCCTGCGCCTGGTCTGCGGGGTGGCCACCGGCGACATCGCCCGGGCGTTCCTGGTCACCGAGACCACCATGGCGGCCCGGGTCACCCGGGCCAAGAAGAAGATCGCCGCCGCCCGGATCCCGTACCGGGTGCCGGAGGCCGCCGAGCTGCCCGAACGGCTCGACGCCGTGCTCACCGTGATCCACCTGCTCTTCACCACCGGGCACACCGCGCCGACCGGGGCCGACCTGGTCCGCGCCGACCTGGTCGACCGGGCGGTGCACCTGACCCGGATGCTGCTCGCGCTGATGCCCGACGAGCCGGAGGTACGCGGGCTGCTCGCCCTGCTGCTGCTCACCGACGCCCGCCGGGCCACCCGCACCGACGGTTCCGGGCGGCTGCTGGTGTTGGAGGAACAGGACCGGTCGCGCTGGGACCGGACGGCCATCGCCGAGGGCAGTCAGCTGGTCCTGGGCGCGTTCCGCACCGGCCGGGTCGGCCGGTACGCCCTCCAGGCCGCCATCGCCTCGCTGCACGCGGTCGCGCCCAGCTACGCCGCCACCGACTGGCCCCAGGTGGTACGCCTCTACGACGAACTGCTGAAGCGCTGGTCGTCCCCGGTGGTCGCGTTGAACCGGGCGGTGGCGGTGTCGATGGTCGACGGCCCGGCGGCCGCCCTGGCGGAGGTGGATCTTCTCGCCGCGGACGCCCGGCTGGCCGGCTACCACTACCTGCCGGCGATCCGCGCCGACCTGCTGCGCCGCCTCGACCGGCCTGCGGAGGCGGCGGACGCCTACCGCGCGGCCCTGGCTCTGGTCGACAACGAGGCCGAGCGCGCCTTCCTCACCACCCGCCTCGCCGAGGTCGCCACCGCCGATCGCCGTTGATCACGTTGCGGTGCGACACCGTCAGCGACGAGGTGAGGGCGGGAACGCGGCGCGGTAGGCGCGGGGCGGGACGCCGACGACCTGGCGGAAGGATTCGCGGAAGGCGGTCGGGGAGGTGAAGCCGACGAGCGCGCCGACCCGTTCCACCGGCTGATCGGTCCGTTCCAGCAACTGCTGCGCGCGACGGATCCGCTGCCGGTTGAGCCACTGGACGGGGGTGGAACCGGTCTGGTCGCGGAAGTGCCGGCTGAGCGAGCGCGTGCTCATCGAGGCGCGCGCGGCGATGTCGGCCAGGGCGAGCGGGCGGTGCAGGTTGTCGGTCAGCCAGACCAGCAGCGGTTGCAGGCTCTGCCCGGCCGGCGTCGGTGGCTCGTACGCGATGAACTGCGCCTGACCGCCCGCGCGCTCCAGCGGCATGACGCAGCTCCGTGCGGTCTCCGCGGCGACGGCGGCACCGTGGTCGCTGCGCACGACATGCAGGCACAGGTCGAGCCCGGCCGCCGCGCCGGCCGACGTCAGCACCGGCCCGTCCGCGACGAACAGCACGTCGGGGTCGACGGTGACGGCGGGGTGGCGGCGGGCCAGCTCGGCCGCGGCGGCCCAGTGGGTGGTGGCCCGCCGGCCGTCGAGCCGCCCCGCGGCGGCCAGCACGAAGGCGCCGGTGCAGATCGACACCAGCCGGGCCGGGGTGGCGGCGAGCGCACCCAGGATCGCGACGGGCACCGCCGCGTCGAGGTCGGCTGTCCCCGGCACGACGACGGTGTCGGCCTCGGCCAGCGCGGAGAGGTCGTGGGGTGCCCGGATGCTGACCGCGCCCGCCCGAACCTCATTGGTGACCGCGCACACCCGCACCCGGTAGGCGGGGCGGCCCGTCGGCCAGGTGCGCCCGGCCGAACACCTCGACCGGCACGGACAGGTCGAACGGGACGACGCCGTCGTAGGCGAGAACCACCACCTCATGCATGGGTACATCCTGGCGCGAATCCGTCGAGGGTCGGCTCGCCGGCCCCTGCCGGCCACACCGGCCGGGCCCCAGAATCGGCCACCATGACCATTCTCGTGCCAGTGCTCATCGGCGCCCTGTACGTGTGCCTCAACGCCCCGATCCCCGAACCGCACCGCCGCCACCTCAACGCGATCATGGTCGCCGGGGCCGGGGCGGCGTATCTCAGCGGCGGTGGTCTCGGCGCCGGGGAGTTTCCCTTCGTCGCGCTGATGGTCTACGTGGGCTGGCGGGGCCTGACGTCCTGGAGGTGGATCGGGATCGGCTGGCTCCTGCACACCGCCTGGGACGTCGTACACCACCTGAAGGGGGCGCCGATCATCCCGTTCGCGCCCGGCTCCTCCCACGGCTGCGCCATCTGTGACCCGGTCATCGCCCTCTGGTGCCTGACCGGCGGCTGGTCGGCGGCGGACCAGGTGCGACGGCTGCTTCCGTCGGCTCCAGGCGTCCGGAGCGCTACCCGAACCAGGTGACCGCCTGGCCGTGGCCCCCGGGTCCAGGCGAGCGGCGTCCCGTCCAGCGCGAGCACGGTCGTCAGGTCCGGCCCGGACCGCCCCACCACCTCGGGTCACGCGCTCTCGCCACCGTGCGGCGGGCATCCCGCCAGGCGATCAGGGCGGTGCGGATCCGGGGCGAGGGGACGTTCTCCCCTCGGCGACGGGCCTGCAGTTGCTCGATCAGCCAGGCCGGCGCGTGCGCCGCCTCGACGGCCCTGGTCTTGGTGAGCAGGTCGCCGTGGCGCAGCGCGTGCCGGCCGCGGGCCATCGAGGTGAGCCCCAGGTCGGTGAGGGCGGGATCCAGCCACAGCCACGGCCTCCGGGCGGCCCAGGCCCAGTAGCCGGTGAGTTCGGCGCGGGCGGCGGCGCGTACGTCGTCGTCGCTCACCGGCGGGAACACCTCGCCGGGTGGGCGGCCGAAGGCCGCGTACCCGTGCCGGACCAGCTCCGCCCGGGTGACGCCGGACAGGATGCGCTGGACGAGCTGCCCGTGCGTCCACGTCGGATGCTTCCGGTCGCCGTCGGGGATGGTGGCGCCGTCGACGTAGACGCAGCCCAGGTGCAGCCCGGCGGCGCTGCCCGCGTCCAGGCGGCGGTGCACGGCGACCAGGGTCGCCTCCCGCGCGGCGTCGACCGGGCCGTCGGTCAGCGCCACCAGGTCGAGATCGCTGACGCCGGGCCGGTAGTCGCCGGTTGCCAGCGACCCCGCGACCAGCAGATCGGTGACCCACCCGAGCGCCGCGAGCTCACGAACGAACTCCTCGACGACCGGCAGCGCCACCACGACCCCAGTCTATGAAGCACCGGGCGCCGGCGCTCCCCGGTGAATCTTGGACACTTACCGTCCACCGCGAACAACAAGTGTCCGAGATCGAGACGATGGCGGGCGGCCGGGCGCCTACCCGAACCACGTGATCGCCTGGCCGTGCCCGCGGGTCCAGGCCAGCGGCTGTCCGTCGAGCGCGAGCACGTTGTGGAACCCGCCCGGCGGTTGCTCCGGCAGCGTGGCGTAGGGCAGCACGTCGGGGTCCTCGTTCGCGATCCAGTGCCCGGGCAGCTCGCGGACCAACTCGGCGAACGCTTCCCGTCGCGGCGGCGGCACCTGGTAGAGCACCGAGGTGTGGAACACCACCAGGGTCGCGTCCCGGGGCGCCCGCGCGGCCAGCGCCGGCAGGTCGTCCACCAGGTCACCCGGGACCAGCAGGGGCGGCTCGGCCGCGGCGACAGCCGCGGCGGCCCGCAGCCGCTCGCGGCGGTGCGCGTGCTCCGGCCAGATGAGCGCGTCGAGCCACGCCACGTCGGCCGGGTCGGTCACGTCGAGCGGATGGAGATCCAGGCCGGCCCGCCACACCACGTCCGGCGGGCGGGCCGGCGGTGCCGCCCCGGTGAGCGCGCAGTCGAGGACCGGCTCGCCCGCGCCGAGGGAATGTTCGCCGTAGCGGTAGGCGTACCGGTCCGGGTAGAGGCACAGGCCCGCGGAGGCGCCGACCTCCAGCAGCGCGAGGGGCTGCGGCAGCGACGCCAGCACCGGCAGGAGTACGGCACACCGGCCCGGCTCGTTGGTCTGCGTGGCCCGCGTGCGGATCTCCGCCTCGATGGCCGGCCAGTTCGCCAGTGCGTACTCGTGGAAGGCCGCCGGGTCCTCGACCGGGCCGCCGAGCAGCCGGACCACGGCGAAGAGCAGGTTCGGCTGGCGCTTGGCCGGCGGCAGGGTGTCGATCCGGGCCAGCAGCTCGCCGTCGCGGGCGACCGCCCCCGACAGCCGCTCGTACGCGGGCGACACCCCGCGTGCCTCCCGGGCGGCGAAGGTGGCGTAGCGGTCCGCGGTGGTCATGGCCCGAGCATCCCAGCCGGCCGCCGTCGGAGCGACGTGAGCTTCGTCCCCTCCAGACGCCGCGAGCGCGGCAGGGAGACCCCTGCCGCGCTCGCGAGCCGGTCGTGCGTCAGCTGCAGCCGCTGGTGGAGCCGCAGCCCTCGCAGACGTAGCAGCTGCCGGCCGGCCGCATCTTCGTGCCGCAGGTGAAGCAGAGCGGCGCGTCCGCGGCCTTGCCGATCACGGCCTCCAGCAGCTCGGTGCTGGAGCCCACCGACGGCGCCGGCTTGACGGCGGCGACGTCCGCCATCTCCTGCTTCGGCTGGGCCACCGCCTTCGGCTCGGGCGCCTCGACCGGGGCGGAGGCGGCCATCGCGGTGAGGTCCGCACCGCTCGCCTCCGCCTCCGCCTCGGCCGCGAGCTGGGCGGCCCGCTCCTTCGCGGTGAAGATGCCCAGCTCGGCGCGGCGCTCGTACGGCAGGAAGTCCAGGGCCAGGCGACGGAAGATGTAGTCCATCACCGAGGCCGCCATCCGCACGTCCGGGTCGTCGGTCATGCCGGCCGGCTCGAAGCGCATGTTGGTGAACTTGCTGACGTACGTCTCCAGCGGGACGCCGTACTGGAGACCGATGGAGATGGCCACCGAGAAGGCGTCCATCACGCCGGCCAGGGTCGAGCCCTGCTTCGACATCTTGAGGAAGACCTCGCCGAGGCCGTCGTCCGGGTACGACGAGGCGGTGAGGTAGCCCTCCGCGCCGCCGACCGAGAACGAGATGGTCTCCGACGGGCGCTTCTTCGGCAGCCGCTTGCGCACCGGCCGGTACTCGACGACCTTCTCCACGACCTTCTCGACCTCGGCGGCCGGGGCCTGGGTCTCGGCGGTGGCCTTGTTCGCCTTGGCCACCGAGAGCGGCTGGCCGACCTTGCAGTTGTCCCGGTAGATCGCCAGCGCCTTGAGGCCGAGCTTCCAGCCCTCGAAGTAGATCTTCTCGACGTCCTCGACGGTGGCCTGCTCGGGCATGTTGACCGTCTTGGAGATGGCGCCGGAGACGAACGGCTGGATCGCCGCCATCATCCGCACGTGGCCCATCGGCGCGATGGACCGCTCGCCCATGGCGCAGTCGAAGACCGGGTAGTGCTCCGGCTTGAGGCCGGGGGCGTCCACCACGTGGCCGTGGTCGGCGATGTGCTCGACGATCGCCTCGACCTGCTCCTCGGGGTAGCCGAGGCTGCGCAGGGCACGCGGCACGGTCTGGTTGACGATCTGCATCGAGCCGCCGCCGACGAGCTTCTTGAACTTGACCAGCGCCAGGTCCGGCTCCACGCCGGTCGTGTCGCAGTCCATCATGAAGCCGATGGTGCCGGTCGGCGCGAGGACGCTGGCCTGCGAGTTGCGCCAGCCGTTCTTGTCACCGACCTTGTTGCCGAGCGTCCACTGCCTGGTGGCCTCGCGCTGGATGGCGGTGGCCACGGTGCCGGTCGGCTTGATGGCGTCGTTGGCGGCGGCGTGCTTGCGCATGACCCGCTTGTGCGGCTCCGCGTTGCGGGCGTAGCCGTCGTACGGGCCGACGACGCCGGCCAGCTCGGCGGAGCGGCGGTAGGCGGTGCCGGTCATCAGCGAGGTGATCGCCGCGGCGACCTCCCGACCCTGCTCCGAGTCGTACGGCAGGCCGGAGGCCATCAGCAGCGCGCCCAGGTTGGCGTAGCCGATGCCGAGCTGCCGGTAGGCGCGGCTGGTCTCACCGATCTTCTCGGTCGGGAAGTCGGCGAAGCAGATCGAGATGTCCATCGCGGTGATGACGAACTCGACCGACTTGACGAACTTCTCCACCTCGAAGCCGCCGTCGGCGCGCATGAACTTCATGAGGTTCAGCGACGCCAGGTTGCACGAGGAGTTGTCCAGGTGCAGGTACTCCGAGCACGGGTTCGACGCGGTGATCCGCCCGGTCTCCGGGCAGGTGTGCCAGTCGTTGATGGTGTCGTCGTACTGCAGGCCGGGGTCGGCGCACTCCCAGGCGGCCTGGGAGATGCTGCGGAACAGCTTCTTGGCGTCGATCGTCTCGATGGTCTGCCCGTCGAGCCGGCCGCGCAGGTCGAAGCCGCCGCCGTTCTCCACCGCGGTCATGAACTCGTCGGAGACCCGGACCGAGTTGTTGGCGTTCTGGTACTGCACGCTGACGATGTCGGCGCCGCCCAGGTCCATGTCGAAGCCGGCGTCCCGCAGCGCGCGGATCTTGTCCTCCTCGCGCGCCTTGGTGACCACGAACTCCTGGATGTCCGGGTGGTCGACGTCGAGGATGACCATCTTGGCCGCGCGCCGGGTGGCGCCGCCGGACTTGATGGTGCCGGCGGAGGCGTCCGCGCCGCGCATGAAGCTGACCGGGCCGGAGGCGTTGCCGCCGGAGGAGAGCAGCTCCCGGGAGGAGCGGATCCGGGACAGGTTGACGCCGGAGCCGGAGCCGCCTTTGAAGATCAGCCCCTCCTCCTTGTACCAGTCCAGGATCGAGTCCATCGAGTCGTCGACTGACAGGATGAAGCACGCGCTGACCTGCTGCGGCGAGGGCGTGCCCACGTTGAACCAGACCGGCGAGTTGAAGCTGAACACCTGGTGCAGCAGCATCCAGGTCAGCTCGTGCGCGAAGACCTCCGCGTCGGCCGGGCTGGCGAAGTAGCCGTACTCCTCACCGGCGGTGCGGTAGGTGCCGACCACCCGGTCGATGAGCTGCCGGAGCGACCACTCCCGCTCCGGGGTCCCCACCGCGCCCCGGAAGTACTTGGTGGTCACGATGTTGGCCGCGTTGACGGACCAGGACTCGGGGAACTCCACCCCGCGCTGCTCGAAGTTGATCGAGCCGTCCCGCCAGTTCGTCATGACGACGTCGCGGCGCTCCCAGGTGACCTCGTCGTAGGGATGCACCCCCTCGGTCGTCCAGACGCGCTCGATCTTCAGCCCTGCCCCGGCCTTGTTCCGTGACTTGCTGGTCGTCACGCCCTCGCCCCCCTCGTCAGCGCGGTCACCCACCGCGCGTCGTCAAACTGTCAGAAATCCGTGAAACTCAACTGGTCGCGCCGGCGGCCCCGACCGCCCCGGCGCCCTCCCGGGCCCGCGCGGCCTCCCGCAGCGTCTCGATCTCGCGCTCGAAGTCGGCGAGCGAGTCGAAGGAGCGGTAGACGCTGGCGAACCGCAGGTACGCCACCTCGTCGAGGTCGCGCAGCGGCCCGAGGATGGCCAGCCCGACCTCGTTGCTGGGGATCTCGGCGGCCCCCTTGGCCCGGACGGTCTCCTCCACCTTCTGCGCGAGCAGTGCGATGGAGTCGTCGTCGACCGGCCGCCCCTGGCACGCCTTGCGCACCCCGCCGATGATCTTGGTGCGGCTGAACGGCTCGGTCACCCCGCTGCGCTTGACCACCGCGAGCACCGCCTCCTCGACGGTGGTGAACCGCTTGCCGCACTCCGGGCAGGACCGCCGCCGCCGGATGAGCTGGCCGTCGTCGGCCTCCCGCGAGTCGACCACCCGGGAGTCGGCATGCCGGCAGTACGGACACCGCATCGCCTGACCTCCTTCATCGACCGCGGCCCGCCGGCCGCCCCCGGGCACGCGTCACCGCGGCGGCACCATCTCTCGATGGCCGCCGCCGGGTCGGCGGTGCGGGAGTGCGGTCGGTAACCGGACCCAACCTGTAGGCGACTTACGCCCATGTAACCACAACATCTAGGGGTTGACCGTATGCCGTCGCACTAGCGAGGTCAAGTTGAACCGCGTGTCCGGCGCGTCATCAGAATCACTCACCCGTGCCACCCCGTCCCC
The DNA here is from genome assembly GCF_053890995.1 of Micromonospora sp. I033. NCBI lineage: Bacteria > Bacillati > Actinomycetota > Actinomycetes > Micromonosporales > Micromonosporaceae > Micromonospora > Micromonospora sp. I033. The sequence goes on from NZ_JBSSLX010000004.1 coordinate 68,184, forward strand.
GGCGTACCGAAGCACCCAACGGCCGGCGGCCGGCGGGGTCACGGGGCGCCGGGATAGAACATTCGTTCGAGAGCGACGTACCATTTATCAGAACAGGCGTTCGGAAATCCAGGATTTTGGCGCGACACGCCGACAACAGGTCGTACAGATGTTTGAAAATGGCCGATCTCACCTATACGGTCAACAACGACCGGGCGCGGCGGATCGCGGCGGACCGGACCACAGCACCATCGAGCACGCACCACGAGCCGACGAGGCACCCAGCGCCGACCAGGGAGGACGGACGTGACCGAGGACCGGGCCAGCCGGCAGAAGAACCCGCAGCCGATCGACGGGGCGGGTCCGCCGGCGACCCGTCGACCCCGCACCGCGCGCAGCCGGGCGGCCCAGCCCGCCGTGCGTCCGGTCACCCCGGTGGTCAGCACCTTCCCCGACCCGGCGACGGTCGACCTCACCGCCCGGCAGCGCCGGATCCTGGAGTTCATCCGCACCTGGGTGGAGCGCCACGGCTACCCGCCGAGCGTGCGCGAGATCGGCGAGGCGGTCGGCCTGGTCTCCCCGTCCAGCGTCGCCTACCAGCTCAAGGAGCTGGAGAAGAAGGGCTTCCTGCGGCGCGACCCGAACCGGCCGCGCGCGGTGGACGTCCGGGCCCCCGGCGACGTCGACGACGAGGCGGCCCGCGCCCAGCGCCCCGCCCCGGCGTACGTGCCGATGCTGGGCCGGATCGCCGCCGGTGGCCCGATCCTCGCCGAGCAGGCGGTGGAGGACATCTTCCCCCTCCCCCGCGAGCTGGTCGGTGAGGGCGAGGTCTTCATGCTCCAGGTCAAGGGCGACTCGATGCTCGACGCGGCGATCTGCGACGGCGACTGGGTGGTGGTCCGGCAGCAGCCGACCGCCGAGGTCGGCGACATCGTGGCGGCCATGCTCGACGGCGAGGCGACGGTGAAGACCTACCGGCGGCGCGACGGGCACGTCTGGCTGATGCCGCAGAACCCGGCCTTCGACCCGATCCCCGGCGACGACGCCACCATCATGGGCCGCGTGGTCGCGGTGCTGCGCCGCATCTGAGACGAGACGAAGAAGGGGGGTGACCGCCGGCCCGGCGGTCACCCCCCTCTCTCGTGCGCTCAGTAGCGGTCGCCCCGGTAGTCCCGGCCACCGCCGGAGACCTGGCCGTACTGCTGGCCCCGGTCACCGTAGCCGCCGTCGCGGCGGCCACCGCGCGGGTCCCGGTGGTCGGGTTCGCGGCGCGGCGGTTCGGCCCGGCCGGGGCCGTAGCCTCCGCCGCCCGGGCGGCCACCGCCGTAGCCGCCACCGCCCGGGGCGCCTCCGCCGCCGTAGACGCCGCCGCCCTGGGGGCGGCCACCGCCCTGCGGGCCGCCGCCGTAGACCGCGCCGCCACGACCGCCGCCCTGCGGGCGGCCGCCGCCGTAGACCCCGCCGGCCGGGCGGGCGCCGTTCGCCGGGGCGCCGCCGTAGACCCCGCCCTGCTGGCCGCCACCGCCGCCGTAGACCCCGCCGCGTGGCGGGGCGTCGGGCCGGTTGGGCGGCGGCGGGAAGCCGGGGTTGGCCGGGAAGTCGTCGTCGCGTTCGTCGGTCGGCGCCGGCTTGCGCCGGGCCTTGAGGATGCCGAAGATGCCGGCGCCGACCATGAGCGCGCCGAGCACGCCGAGCGCCGCGATCAGGTACGTGATCTCGTCGAGGCTGAGCCCCTCGATCCAGGACTTCTCCGCGGCCGGCCTGGTCACGTCCTCACCGGCGTTGGGCAGCGCCTCGACCCCGGTGGTGGCCGGGGTGTAGCTGAGGATGTCGATCGGGTCCGCGGCGTCGAGCAGGCCGCCGTCGGAGACCGTGACGAAGGACCTGCCGTCCGGCGTGTAGGCGATGGCCTCGCCGAACGGGTCCGCGAGGGGGGTGACCCGCGGCTTGCCGCTGGTCAGCGCGGCGACGATGTTGCCGCCGGTCACGTCGAACTCGAAGGCGTCGCCGTAGGTGCGCAGCACCACCTTGCTGCCGTCGGGCGAGCGGGCCGCGCCGGTGACCAGCAGCCGGCCGGGCCCGCCCAGCTTGTTCTCGGTGTTGGTCTTGGGCAGGGTGACCTCGCCGACCTTCTTCATCGGGATGGCCTCGGGGTCACCGCCGCTCTTGAACTTCACCGTCGGCGTGAAGATCTCCGACTTGCCGGACAGGTCCTTGGTGATGACCAGCGGCAGGTTGTCGTCGCCGACGAGCAGCGCCTCGGCGTCGTGCGGCTCGTTGCCCGGGTAGGTCAGCCGGTGCAGCACCGGCTGCTTCGACCCGCTCAGCGGCATCGTCCAGATCGCGACCCGCTCCCGCCGGGTCTTGGCCTCGACGTTGTCGCCGGTGTCCGCGATGTAGAGGGTCTTCTTGTCCGGCCCGACCGCCAGGTCCTCGGTGTCGCGGGGCCCGGGATCCACGTATCGGACCGGGTCCTTGGCGATCTCGCACTTGGTGTCGAGGAAGAAGATCCGCTCCCGGCTCTCGATCTCGGTGCCGTCGTTGATCACGACGTAGCCGGTGCCGGTGGCGACGATGCCGGACAGCTCCCGGAGCCGCTCGTCGTCGACGGTGCACTTCTTCTTGGGAGCCGCGGCCAGCACGGGGGCCGCGGCGGGAGCCGCCAGGGCGAACCCGGCCGGCGCCACGACCGCGCCGACGAGGCTCAGCGCGATCGTGACCGAGGAGACAGCGTGCCGCATGGCGCCAAGTGTCGCACGGCCCGGGTTTCGGGCGGGTGACGCCGGACGGCTCACCGCCCGGCGCCCACCCGTTCGTCGCTGGTGAGCCGGTCCCCCGCCCGGTACGGCGCGAGCTCGGCGGCGAGCGCCTGACCCACCCGGACGTGCAGCAGCGTGCCCTCGGGCAGGTGCGCGGTGCTGAGCACCTCGCCCTGCCGGTGCACCCGGGCCACCAGGTCGCCCCGGTCGTACGGGAGCACCGCCCGGACCTCGACGGCCGGCCGGGGCAGCCGCTGCTCGATCGCCTCGCGCAGCCCGTCGATCCCGCGCCCGCTGTGCGCGGAGGCGAAGACCGCCTCCGGCCAGAGCCGCTTGAGCCGCAGCAGCGTCTCCTCGTCGGCGGCGTCGGTCTTGTTGACCACCAGCAGCTCGGGGAGCCGGTCGGCGCCCACCTCGGCGAGCACCTCGCGGACCGCCCGGACCTGCTCCTCCGGATCCGGGTGGGTGCCGTCGACCACGTGCACCACGAGGTCGGCGTCGGCGACCTCCTCCAGCGTCGAGCGGAACGCCTCGACGATCTGGTGCGGCAGGTGCCGGACGAACCCGACCGTGTCGGAGAGGGTGTAGAGCCGGCCGTCCGAGGCGGTGGCCCGGCGGGTGGTCGGGTCCAGGGTGGCGAACAGCGCGTTCTCCACCAGCACGCCCGCCCCGGTGAGGCGGTTGAGCAGGCTGGACTTGCCGGCGTTGGTGTAGCCGGCGATGGCCACCGCGGGCACCGCGTTGCGGGAGCGGCGGGCTCGCTTGGTCTGGCGTACCGTCGTCATGCTCTTGATCTCGCGGCGCAGCCGCGCGATCCGGTGCCGGATCCGGCGCCGGTCGGTCTCGAGCTTGGTCTCACCGGGACCGCGCAGGCCCACGCCGCCGCCGGCGCCACCGCCGCGGCCGCTACCACCGGTCTGCCGGGAGAGGGTCTCACCCCAACCGCGCAGTCGCGGCAGCAGGTATTCGAGCTGGGCCAGCTCGACCTGCGCCTTGCCCTCGCGGCTCTTCGCGTGCTGGGCGAAGATGTCGAGGATCAGGGCGGTCCGGTCGACCACCTTGACCTTGGTGCGCTGCTCCAGGTTGCGCAGCTGCGACGGGGACAGCTCACCGTCGCAGATGACCGTGTCGGCGCCGGTGGCGAGCACCACGGCGCCCAGGTCGTCGACCTTGCCCCGACCGATGTACGTGGCCGGGTCCGGCCGGTTGCGCCGCTGGATCAGCCCCTCGAGCACCTGCGAGCCGGCCGTCTCGGCCAGCGCCGCCAGCTCGGTGAGGCTGTTGTCCGCGTCGTCCTGGGTCCCCTCGGTCCAGACGCCCACGAGGACGACCCGCTCCAGCCGGAGCTGGCGGTATTCGACCTCGGTGATGTCGGTGAGCTCGGTGGAGAGGCCGGGGACCCGCCGCAGCGCCTGCCGCTCCGACAGCTCGTACTCGCCGGTGGTGGCGTCGAGCTCGTCGTCCTCGTAGGGAAGGAAGGTCTCCTGCTCTCGCAAACCGCGACTCCTGTCCGTTATGTCTTTTGTCGGGGCATTTCCCGTTCGCATGAGCATCCTGACATGTCCCAACGCGCGACGCACCTGCTATATGCCCGTGGCGCTACTAACCGGTAGCGGGGTCGGATGCCGGCCGACCTGGGCGGGCGAGTAGAAATGCCAGGCGAGCCGCTCAGCGCTGACGGAGGAGTTCTACGTGGCCAACACCCGACTGCCGAGTGCCGGATTCTCGATCACGATCCGGATCGCGGTACCCGCGGACGCCTCCTCCATCGGGCGGCTGACCACCGCGGCGGGCGAGGCGGGCGCCATCGTCACCGCGCTGGACGTGGTCGACTCCGACCCGGCCCACGTGATCGTCGACCTCACCTGCGACACCGCCGACGCCAGCCACGCCGACCAGGTGGTCGACGCGCTGACCGCGCTCGACGGGGTGGACGTCCGCAAGGTCTCCGACCGGACGTTCCTGCTGCACCTGGGCGGCAAGATCGAGGTCAACTCGAAGGTCGCGCTGCGCACCCGCGACGAGCTGTCCCGCGCGTACACGCCGGGAGTGGCCCGGGTCTGCATGGCGATCGCCGAGAACCCCGCCGACGCCCGCCGGCTCACCATCAAGCGCAACACCGTAGCCGTGGTCAGCGACGGCTCGGCCGTGCTCGGCCTGGGCAACCTCGGGCCGGCCGCCTCGCTGCCGGTGATGGAGGGCAAGGCGGCGCTGTTCAAGCGCTTCGGCGGGGTGGACGCCTGGCCGGTGGTGCTGGACACCCAGGACACCGACGAGATCGTGCAGATCGTCAAGGCCATCGCGCCCGCGTACGGGGGCATCAACCTGGAGGACATCGCCGCGCCGCGCTGCTTCGAGATCGAGGCCCGGCTGCGCGAGGCGCTGGACATCCCGGTCTTCCACGACGACCAGCACGGCACCGCGATCTGCGTGCTGGCCGCGCTGACCAACGCGCTGCGGGTGGTGGGCAAGCACCTCTCCGACGTCCGCGTCGTGGTCTCCGGCGCCGGCGCGGCCGGCACCGCGATCATGAAGCTGCTGCTGCGCCAGGGTGTGGGCGACATCATCGCGTACGACCGGCAGGGCGCCCTGCACCGCGGGCTGCCCGACCTCAACCCGGCGTGGCAGTGGCTGGCCGAGCACACCAACAAGGAGAACTACTCCGGCGACCTGCCCGGCGCGATCCGCGGCGCGGACGTGTTCATCGGGGTGAGCGCCCCGAACCTGCTCACCGGCGACGACATCGCCACCATGGCCAAGGACGCGATCGTCTTCGCGCTGGCCAACCCCGACCCGGAGGTGGACCCGCGGGAGGCCCGCAAGCACGCCGCCGTGGTCGCCACCGGCCGGTCCGACCAGCCGAACCAGATCAACAACGTGCTGGCCTTCCCGGGCGTCTTCCGCGGCATGCTCGACGCGCACGCCGAGGAGTTCACCGAGGAGATGGCCATCGCGGCGGCCCGGGCCATCGCGGACGTGGTCGGCGAGGACAAGATCAACCCGACGGTGATCGTGCCCAGCGTCTTCGACTCGCGGGTCGCCCCAGCGGTGGCCGCCGCGGTGCGCGCCGCCGC
>NZ_JBSSLX010000005.1:0-72392 GCF_053890995.1 Micromonospora sp. I033
AGGGGCGGCGCCGCGGTGCAGGGCCCGGCCGGCTGCGCCGGCTCGGTGGCCGGGCCCTGCACCGCGGCGCCGCCCTGCTGGCCCTGGCCGCCGTCTGGGAGACCGCACCCCGCGCCGGGCTGGTCGACCGGGTCTTCCTGCCACCACTGTCCGAGGTGCTCACCGCCTGGTGGACGCTGCTGCGCACCGGGCAGCTCGCCGACCACGTCGGCGCCAGCCTGACCCGCTCGCTCACCGGGCTGGCCCTGGCCGTGGCCGCCGCCATCCCGCTCGGCCTGCTGATCGGCTGGTACCGGCCCCTCGCCGACCTGCTCAGCCCGCTGCTGGAGGTGTTCCGCAACACCGCCGCGCTGGCGCTGCTGCCGGTCTTCGTGCTCATCCTCGGGCTGGGCGAGACCTCCAAGATCGCCCTGGTGGTCTACGCCTGCTCCTGGCCGATCCTGCTGAACACCATCGCCGGGGTGAAGGGGGTGGACCCGCTGCTGGTCCGCTCCGCCCGCTCGATGGGGCTCAACCACCTGCGGCTGTTCCAGAAGGTGATCCTGCCGGCGGCCGTGCCGACCATCTTCACCGGCGTCCGGCTCGCCGGGGCGTACTCGATCCTCGTGCTGGTCGCGGCCGAGATGGTCGGCGCCAAGGCCGGGCTCGGCTACCTCATCAACTACGCGCAGTACAACTTCGCGATCCCCGACATGTACGCCGGGATCATCACGATCTCCGCCATCGGCCTGGTCGTCAACCAGCTCCTCGTCGCCGGGGAACGCCGCTTCTCCACCTGGCGCGTCGACGTCACCGCCTGAGAGGAACCCCCATGTCCCGAACCCTGCACCTCAACGCGTTCCTGATGGGCGTCGGCCACCACGAGGCGGCCTGGCGGCACCCGCGCACCGACCCGCGCCGGGTCGCCGACGTGACGCACTTCCAGGAGCTGGCCCGCATCGCCGAGCGGGGCACCCTCGACTCGGTGTTCCTCGCCGACGGGCTCGCCGTCGGCCCGGCCGTCCGGCACAACATCCAGGCCGTCTTCGAACCGCTCACCCTGCTCGCCGCGCTCGCCACCGTCACCGAGCACGTCGGCCTGATCGCCACCGCCTCGACCACCTACAACGAGCCGTTCAACCTGGCCCGGAAGTTCGCGTCGCTGGACCACCTCAGCGGCGGCCGGGCCGGCTGGAACATCGTCACCTCTGCGCAGGCACGGGAGGCCCGCAACTTCAACCTCGACGACCACCCGGCGCACGCCGAGCGGTACCGCCGGGCCGCCGAGTTCGTCGACGTGGCGATCAAGCTCTGGGACAGCTGGGAGGACGACGCGCTGGTCCTCGACACCGCGGCCGGCGTCTTCGCCGACACCGACCGGGTGCACGACATCGCGCACCGCGGCGAGCGGTTCCGGGTGCACGGCCCGCTGAACACCCCCCGCCCGCCGCAGGGCCGGCCGCTGCTGGTCCAGGCCGGGTCGTCCACCGACGGCATCGCGTTCGCCGCCCGCTACGCCGAGGCCGTCTTCACCGCCCAGCAGACCCTCGCCGACGGCCAGGCCTTCTACGCGGAGCTCCGGCGGGCGACCACCGCCGCCGGCCGCGACCCCGACGGGGTCAAGGTGCTGCCCGGCATCGCGCCGGTGATCGGGGGTACCGAGTCCGAGGCCCGTGCCCTCGCCGACGAACTGGAGGCGCTGATCGTGCCCGAGCACGCCCTCGCCCAGCTCTCCGGCATGACCGGTCTCGACCTCACCGGGCTGCCGCTGGACGGGCCGCTGCCCGAGCTGCCCGACGTCACCGCGGTGCAGTCCCACCAGAGCCGCTACCAGCTCGTCGTCGACCTGGCCCGGCGGGAGAAGCTCACCATCCGGCAGCTCATCGGCCGGCTCGGCGGCGGCCGCGGGCACCGGGTCGTCGCCGGCACCCCCGAGCAGATCGCCGACCAGATCGAGCTCTGGTTCACCCAGGGCGCCGCCGACGGCTTCAACGTCATGCCACCCCTGCTGCCCCACGGACTGGAGGCCTTCGTGGACCACGTCGTACCGCTGCTGCGCCGGCGCGGCCTGTTCCGGCACGAGTACACCGGCCGCACCCTGCGCGAGCACTACGGGCTGCCCCGCCCGGCCAGCACCTACGCCGGCCGAGAGCTGGTGACGGCGTGACGACCGTGGACCGGCCCGGGGCCGGCACCGTCGAGCTGCGTCCCGTCGACGCCGACACCTTCCGCGGCCTGCTGCGCCGGCAGGCGTCCACGGTCACCGTGGTCACCACCCCCGGCCTGCACGGCGGCCGGCGCTGGCCGTCGCTGCCCCCGGCCGGCTTCACCGCCACCTCGTTCACCTCGGTGTCGCTGGACCCGCCGCTGGTGTCGTTCTGCCTCGGCCGCGAGTCGTCGAGCTGGCCGACCGTGGCCCACGCCGAGCACGTGGCCGTGCACCTGCTCGCCTCCGGGCAGCAGGAGGTCGCGAAGATCTTCGCCACCAGCGGGATCGACCGGTTCGCCGCCCACCCGGGCTGGGCGGCCGGGCCGTTCGGGGTGCCGCTGATCGGTGACGCCCTGGCCGTGCTGCTCTGCCGGGTGGTCCGCCGGATCGAGGCCGGCGACCACACCCTCGTGCTCGCCGAACCCCTCGCGCTCGGCGCCGGCGAGGACGGCGACCCGCTGGTGCATCACCGGGGCGGCTACACCACCACGCTCGGCGCGTGGCCGGAGACCTGGTGAGCGCAGCCGCCACCGACCTGCTCGCGCTCGACCGGGCCGCCCAGGACCTGCTGTTCCGGGCGGCCCGGACGGCCAACGCGTTCACCGGCGAGCCGGTCGACGAGGAGCAGGTCCGGGCCATCCACGACCTGGTCCGCCACGGCCCGACCGCCATGAACGCCCAGCCGCTGCGGGTGCTGCTGCTGCGCTCGGCGGCGGCCCGGGCCCGGCTGCTGCCGTACCTCAGCTCGGGCAACCTGGACAAGACGAGGGGCGCGCCGCTGACCGCTGTGCTCGCCGCCGACGTGGACTGGCACGACCGGCTGCCCGAGCTGTTCCCGCACCGGGCCGGCGCGCGGGACTGGTTCGCCGGCGACCCGGCCGGCCGGGAGGCCCAGGCCCGGTTCAACGCCGCGCTCCAGATCGGCTACCTGCTGCTCGGGGTACGCGCCGCCGGGCTGGCCGCCGGCCCGATGGCCGGGTTCGACGCCGCCGGGGTGGAACGGGAGTTCTTCCCCGACGGCCGGCACCGGGTGCTGCTGCTCATGAACATCGGCCGGCCGGCGCCGGACGCCTGGCGGGAACGGCTGCCCCGGCTCGACTACGCCGAGGTGGTCAGCACCCTCTGAGGGTCAGCGGGGCTCCCAGGCGTCGGGGCGGGCGATCAGCTTGCGGACGTGGCCCGGGAGCTTCCCGCTGGCCATCTCGGCCAGGCTCACCTCGTCGACCACCTGGCGGACGGCGGCGCGGACGGCCACCCAGAGCCGGGGCAGGTTCTCCGCCGCCCCCTCGTACTGCGTCTCCTCGGGGCGCAGCCCGCGTACCCCGGCGAGGGGACCGTCGACGGCCCGCAGGATCTGCCCGATGGTGATGTCGCGCGGCGGCCGGGCCAGGGTGTAGCCGCCCTCGGCCCCACGCTGGGCCCGGACGATCCCGGCCCGGCGCAGGTCGGCCAGGACCGCCTCGAGGAACTTGCGCGGCATGTCCTGCTCCGCCGCGATGGCCTGGGTGGACAGCAGGGTGGGGTACGCGGTGGCCAGGCTCAGTGCCGCCCGGACCGCGTAGTCGCCGCGCGCGGAGATCTGCACAGTGCCATCATGCCCGCCCGGCGGGGGCGGGGGAGTCGGCGGGCGGCCGAGGGCGCACCATGCGGACGGGCAGGGGTTGCTCCCGGGCCGCCCGGAAGGCCCCCGGGCTCACCCCGACCTCCCGGGTGAAGAAGCGACCGAAGTTGGTCGGCTCGGGGAAGCCGAGCCGCCGGCCGATCCGGGCGATCGGCTCGTCGGTGGCGGCGAGCAGCCGGCTGGCCTGCAACGCCACCCGCTCGTCGATCACCTGCTTGGCGCTGCGGCCGGTCACCGCCAGGCAGGCCCGGGTCAGGGTACGCACCGAGCAGCCGAGCTGGGCCGCGTAGTCCTCCACCCGGCGGGTGTGCCGGTAGCCGCGCTCCACCTCCCGGCACAGCCGCCGGAAGGTGTCCGTCTCGGCCCGCGGCGTCGCCCGCTCCTCGCCACCGGTCAGCAGGCTGAGCCGCAGCAGCAGCACGGCCAGCTGGTGGCGCAGCAGCGCGGCGGCGGCCGGGATCCCGGCGTGCCGGTCGGCGTCCACCGCCAGCTGGGTCACCTCGCTGATCACCGCGTCCTCGTCCTCCCCGGCGAGCTGCCGGTACGCCGGCACCGCGTCCGGGTCGACGTCCAGGCCGCGCAGCGTCGCCGGGCCCCAGCGCACCACCGTCGCGTCGAGCTGCGGACCGAGGCAGCGCAGCACCTGACCGGGGCGGGCCCGCAGCAGCGTGCCCGGCCGGCAGGGCAGCGCCCGGAAGTCCAACTCGGCGCTGCCGTGACCGTGGGTGACCAGGATCAGCAGATCGGCGTCGAGCAGGACCGGCCGCGGCCAGCCGGGCGCGGGCGCCAGGTCGGCGAGCGCGCCGGTGCCGATCTCGTCGGCGTCGGCGGCACGCGCGGACAGGTCGGTGCGGGTGGCCGGGGAGGGCTGACCGGTAGTGACCATCGTCCCGACGGTAACCGTCCCGCGCGCACGTTGCATCTCGACGCTTTCGGCCGGTCTTGTCGGCACTGAGCAGGGACGGTTAGGTTACCGATCGGTAGCGCCCGGGTCGCCCGACCGACCCGCGGCCCCGCACACCGGCGATGGGATGGGCATGACGGATCTGTTCTCGGTCGAAGGCAAGACGGTCCTGGTCACCGGCGGCTCACGGGGGATCGGTCTCATGATCGCCCGGGGCTTCGTGCGGGCCGGCGCCAAGGTCATCATCTCCTCGCGCAAGGCCGACGTCTGCGAGACCGTGGCCAAGGAGCTCTCCGCCGAGGGGCACTGCGAGGCGATCCCCGCCGACCTCGGCCACGACGACGGCGCGCTCGGGCTGGCCCGGGCCGTGCGGGAGCGCACCGACCGGCTCGACGTGCTGGTCAACAACGCCGGCGCGACCTGGGGCGCGCCGCTGGAGTCGTACCCGGAGGCCGCGTTCGACAAGCTCTGGGCGGTAAACGTCAAGGCCGTCTTCCGGCTCACCACCGCGCTGCTGCCCGCGCTGCGCGCGACCGCCAGCCCCGACGACCCGGCCCGCGTGATCAACATCGGCTCGATCGACGGCATCCGGGTGCCGTGGATGGAGGTGTACGCCTACTCGGCGACCAAGGCGGCCGTGCACATGCTCACCCGCAGCCTCGCCCACCAGCTCGCCGGCGAGCAGATCACCGTCAACGCGATCGCGCCCGGCCCGTTCGAGAGCAAGATGATGGCCTTCGCGCTGGACGACCCGGCCTCCCGGGCGGCCATCGAGCAGCAGGTGCCGCTGGGCCGGATCGGCCGTCCCGAGGACATGGCGGGCACGGCGATCTACCTCGCGTCGCGGGCCGGCGCGTACCTGACCGGGGCGGTCATCCCGGTCGACGGTGGGATCACCACGCACGGCTGAGCCGTACCCGGTAATCGACGGCCCGGGGCCGCGCGGACTCGGCAGATCCGCGCGGCCCCGGGTGTGCCGTGTCAGCGGCCGGCGAGCAGCCGGTTCACCGCCGTGTCGACGTCCAGGTGCTCGGCCTCGCGGCCGCGCGGGACGACGACGTAGGTCCGGCGCAGGAAGCGCACCAGCACGCTGCGCGGGACCTCGAAGAGGGCGTTGCCGTCCGGGGACGACAGCGCGAGCGCGACGAAGTCGCCGCGCGGGGTGGCCCACGGCCAGACCCGGACATCACCGATGCCGGCCGGCTCGTCGAGCCCGGTGACCAGCAGTTCGCGAGCGAACGACCAGCTCACCGCCTCGCCGCCGGCGGATTCGGCGTGGAACAGGACATGGACCGCATACGGGTCAGCAGGGTCGTAACGCAGACTGGCACGCACCGGCAAGGCGGTGGCGTCAGGCGCGACGAGCCTTAGCGACGTCTCGACCTCTACGGTCGTCGGTCGGATGACACTCATGGACGTTCTCCCCCCGGCACCGCTGCGGAACGCGCGTGTCCCGCTTTTCCCATACTCAGGTGCTGCTCCTGGCTACGCTCCGCCATACGCTGACTTCACCCAGTGGTGGGAAGGGGGTCGGAAAGCCCTTGAGAACATGAAAATTCTTGTAGGATTTCCGCTTCCGCCCGATCCGTCCTCCCGCCCGGCAACGGGTGGTTCAGTCGTCGACTTACTCCGGTAACGTCCAGTCCTCAGCAGGGGTGACGGTCCCGGGCGACACTGGGGGTGGAAATGGTCACGCGGGGTTCCCCGGTGGGGACGAGGGCCACCGCGGGCCCACCGAAAGGTGCGGCCCGAGCAGCCAAAAGTCGGGGGTACGAGGTGCCTGTGGAAGGGGGTCCGCGGACCGCTCTCGCCGAGCGGCGCAGCGGGCGATGGCGACTGCGCCTGCACGCCACCCTCGACATGATCCGGGCCAACCCCACCGGCCGGGTCGCCCTCAAGATCTTCATCGGCCTGCTCGGCGCCATCATCGTCACCGTCGGCATCGCGCTGATCCCGCTGCCGGGGCCCGGCTGGCTCCTCGTGATCGCCGGCCTCGGCGTCTGGGCCGTCGAGTTCCACTGGGCGCGGCGGCTGCTCGCCTTCACCCGCCGGCACGTCAACGCCTGGACGCGCTGGGTCACCAGCCGCTCACTGCCGGTCCGCTGCGCCCTGGGCGCCGTCGGGCTGGTGTTCGTGTCGGTCGTGGTGTGGCTGTCACTCAAGTTCAGCCTCGGGATCGACCTCGTGGCACGGGCACTGCACTACCTCGCGACGCACTGAGACCCGGTTTTTGGTCCGGGGTCTCGATCAGGTAGAGTCATCGGCGCTGAGGGCGATTAGCTCAGCGGGAGAGCGCTTCGTTCACACCGAAGAGGTCACTGGTTCGATCCCAGTATCGCCCACGCAGGTAGAAGGCCATTCCCGGTCATCGGGGATGGCCTTTTTGCTACCCGTACAGCAGCTGAGTACAGCAGTTCCGTCAGTGGCGGAGTGAGTCACCGAGGCGTTTGAGTGCGTCGCTGGTCGCCTTCGTCGATACCTGTGTGTAGATCTCCATCGTCACGGAGAAGCGGGCGTGCCTCAGCACCTGCATGGCGACTCTGGGGTGGACGTCGAGGTCGGCGAGCAGCGTGGCGCAGGTGCGCCTGGCGTCGTGTACGGTGATCGGCTTGACGTTGGCCTTCTCGCATCTCGTCTGCCAGGAGCGCTGGAAGTTGCGCGGCTCGATGGGTGTGCCATAGCGAGTGGTGAATACCAGTCCGGTCTCGTGCCACGCATTGCCGGCTGTTGATCTGGCCTCGTCGCGCTGTTCCTGTCTGAGCTTGAGTGCGGTCAGGCAGATGTCGGGCACGGGGAGGGTGGCGTCGGACGCCTGGGTCTTGGTGTCGCGGTACAGGAGTTGGCCGCGGACGCGTTGGAGCTGGCGGCCGATGGTCAGCTCTCCGGCGTCGAGGTCGACGTCTTCCCATGTCAGTCCCAGGGCCTCGCCCTTGCGCAATCCGGTGACGAGGACCAGAGCGTAGGCGGCGTAGAGCGGGTCCTCGTCGGCGCGGGCTGATTCGAGGAACTTTCGGGCCTCGTCGCTCGACCAGGACTTGCCCCGCCGGCGGCGGACGGTGGCGAGAGTGACGGGCACGGCGGGTTCTTGGTGATGAGGTCTTCGGCCTGGGCGTGGGTGAGGGCGGCCCGCAGGGCGGCCCGGATGTCGCTGACCGTCCGCGTCGACGGGACGGCTTGGCAGCAGCGACCGACCGCGCAGCAGCGCCGTTTGTCCTTCCGGCGGGCGGCGTCCTTGCCCTGGGCACAGCACTGGCAGGTCCGGGCTACCTGGTTGATCCAGGTCTGCACGTCCCGGGACTGGAGCCGGTCGAGCCGCTTCGCGCCGAGGCCGGGGGAGATGTAGCGGCGGACGAAGGTCTCGTAGGTGGCGTAGGTCAGAGGCGCGCGGTTCGGCTGGATGATCTCGGCCAGCCAGTAGGTGAGGAAGCTGCCGACAGTTGGGACGCTGGTCGCCACCGGCCCCTGCTTTGCCTGCTGGTGCAACTTGATCCACTTGTCGTGGACGGCCTCCCGGGTCTTGCCGTAGACGTACTTCCGGTCACGCCGGCCGTTGGGCTTGGTGACCCAGACGTACGCGGCGAAGCCGTTGCGGTAGGGGAAGATGGAGCCTTCGCCGTTGGCTCGTGTGCGTCCGGGCATCAGGCGGCCTCCTGGCGTTCGACCTGTTCGCGGATGTAGTCGTCTACCCATTCGGGGAGGATGCGGCGGTACTTGCCGTCCTTGATGGAGCGCAGCTCGCCGGTGGCGATCTTCATCTTGACCTTGGAGATGCCGAAGCCGAGCAGGACGGCGACCTCTGCCGGCGAGTACCAGCGGGGGCGGAGGTCCTGGTTCATGCGGCAGCTCCGGTGAGCCAGGCTGCGTGGGCGAGTTCTTCCCGACCGATGCGTCTGCTCTCGCGCTGCTGTCGGGCGGCGGTGTTGGCGAGCAGGGCGTCGCCTTCGGTGAGCCAGCCGGAGCCGATGTAGGTGAGGGTGCCGACGGTGATCGTGTCGGAGGGTTGGTCGTCTTCTTCGCGTCGGTAGGTGGCGCGGGTGTCGCGGAGTAGGGCGAAGGTGACGGAGTAGCGGCGGGCCTTGGTGAGGAAGTGGCCGCCGAAGCCGAGCATGTGCGCCCAGCGCCGCAGCCCGGCGTAGACGCTCGTTCTGGTGTCAAGGCTGTCTTGACGGTCATCGGCGCTTGCGGCGCCGCTGCTGGGGTCGGTGTGGATCGGCCTGCCGAGGTGCCAGCAGGCGTCGATGAGGCGGGCGACGTGGTCGCCTTCGGGATCGGCGTAGTCGTCGACCGTGGCCGGGGTGAGTCGGGCGAAAGAGTGGCCTGTGGCTTCGGTGGCTTTGGTGGCGTACTTGGCGAGGTAGGCGGCGACCTTGTCATCGGTCAGCTCGCCGTCGGTGTTGTTGATGCGTCGGACGTCGACCTGCGCGCCCCAGGCGACCAGCCAGCCATCTGGCTGGTCGGGGTGTGGAGGTGTGGTGACGGTGATCCGAGAGGCGGCGTCGTGGACGGCGGCGTCCAGGTCGTCGAGGGTGATGTCGTCCGGTGGCGGCACGAGGGCGTCCGGGTCGTCGGGGTCGACGCCGTCGAGGCGTAGCAGGACGTGGAAATGCACTGCTGCCCGGCGTTGCACCTCGGCGACCTTGCCGTGAGAGACCCGCACGGGCGGCACCCAGCGGACCTTGCCGGAGGCCGTGACGATGCGGACCTTGGGGATGCCGCGTTGACGGCAGAGCGTGGCGAGGTAGCGGTCGGCGGCCTGCTTGGTGCGCCGCCACAGCTCGCCCGAGAAGTAGTTCCAGACGACCTGGTGGTCGTGGTCGTAGCAGTCCAGGCACAACGGCTGCCCGAGCCGCGGATCGTCGGCCTCGTGGCGACTAAAGCACGCCGCGGGCTGCCCATGTTTGCAGGTGCCGGCGTTGGCGCGAGCGTGACAGGGGGCCGGTCGGCAGTCGCAGCGCTGCCGGCCGCGGCAGGTGTGGCGGGCGACGTGCCAACGGTGAACCGGGCCGAAGGACGGAGCGGTGAAGGTGGCGAAGACGACCGGGTGCCGGCCGACCGAGTCGGGGACGCCCTTGCCGCCGGTCAGGCCGCAGCGCGTGAGCTGGTAGGCGTCGCCCCGGTAGACCCAGGCGCAGTCCGGGCACACCGATTCGCGGCGGTTGCCGCAGGCCTTGTAGAGCGTGCGGTCGGGCAGCTCGTCGGTATGCAGCCGGCCGGTGATGCGGCCGGTGTTCCGGTCGACGGCGGCGATGGCGCCGGTGAGGCGGATCGGGCGCGAGCAGCCGCCGGCGGGGCGGGTGTGCTCCAGCCAGCCGGAGAACTCCGGCGAGGCGGCGCGGTGGAGGACCTGGGCGTCACGGCCGACGGCGAGACCGGGCCGGTAGATGGTGGACGGGGTGGTGGACAAGACTGTCTCCTCTTGCGGGGGTGGCAGGGACGGGAGACGAAGCACCACCAGCCGTGGACGCCTGTCCGCTGGTGGTGTTCGTCGTGTCTCCTGGCACCGCCGAGAGGGCGGCTGACGCCGGAGGGCGGAGTCGTGGTGATGCCACTTCCCGCCGATCGGTCATGTCCTTTCACGCTCATGAACCTGATGAGTGGGCCGGCACGGGTGGGGAACCTGGGATATCGGCATCCGGCGGGTTGCCGCAGGCTGCCCCCACCCGTGGAGATGTGCGGATCCAAGGCCACCGTCGACGGCAGGGAAGACCGTGCTGGGCCGCTCAGCGGGTTCGCGGACCGGCACAGCAGCCGGTGCGATCGAGAGCCGGCGGGACGTGGCCCGCATCAGCGGCAAAAAGGCCGCTCGGCATCTCCGACGTCGAGTCCAGCGATCCGGCATGAAGGCCGCGCTGGCGTCCTCGACGAGCGCCAGAGTAGCACCGGGTACCGACACGTGGGCCCGCCGTGAGTCCGCAGCCTGTGAGACTCGTCGGCTACGGGCACTCTTGAACCCCATTCGGCTAGCGCAGGACCACTGCAAGATGTGGGGCCATCCTCGGGCAGGGCCAGGCTCATTCGCCCTCTGCCTGCTCCTGGGCTTGCTTCAGAATCGCCCGGAGGAGCATCGGCGGTAGCCGATTGCCGGCATCGAGGATTTCCAGGCCGACGACATGGCCTTCGGGGTTGAGGTCGAGGTTGTACATGCCTTCATCAGCGTCGAAGGGCACCATCCGCTGCACCCCAGTCGGTGGGATCGGATGATCGAGGTAGATGTAGGCGGCATCAGCGTCGCTGTCATAAGTGCAGACCAACGCGACCCGTGTCTCCGTGTACATGGCCGTCAGGCTGGCACACGGCTGGCGTGGCTGCCTCTGACGGTCGGCCGCCTGCCGGCTTTGTCCGGTCTCAGGACCTGCGTGACAAATCTGTCTGAGGACGTGGGTGACACATCCGGCTAGAAGATCTCTAGCTGGCCCGGGTAGGGCGTTGGTGGCTCTGGCGGGGGCAGGAGGTTCACGGTTTCCTGTGCGAGGCGGTCGAGCGTGCCGACGGGCATGGAGATGGCGAGGTGCCAGGTTTCGTCGTCGGGGCCGATCAACGCTGTGAGGGTGTCGTCGTCTATTGACCAATGCACCGGTGTGCCTGCTCCGTCTTCGCCGAGCTGCACTGAGCGAAGTGCGGTCCAGTTGGCATCGCGGAGAGACCGCAGGCGAGCGAGGTCACTGAGGTGGATCCAGAAGTGAAACTCCCATGACGGCGGCCCCTGCAGCATGACCGCAACGACTGCAGGGTCCTGACCGTTGTCGTCGATCACGACGTTGACCATCGGGGCATGGTTGCAGACTCGGCTCGGTGAGCAGCAAGCACGTCCTGGGGCACCCGGTGTCCTTGTTCCCGTCACGCCTATCTCCTGCTGCGCTCGGCGAGTGTCACGCAGGTCCTGATACCGATGTGTTACGCAGGTCCCGAGACCGGACAGCCGCCTGCCGGCTTCTGCGTGAGGACTTTCTGTACGTCTATCAAGGCGGCCCTGAACGGGCCGCACGCACCGCCGCCTGGGCGCGCGTCCGTCGCTTCGCTGGCGCTCCGACTCCGGCCACCCAACACGCCCGGCGGCTGGCGCGGAAGCGGGAAGCCCAAGGAGCCGCCGCAGAACGATAGGCCGTTGATGAGGGAGGTGGTGGGCCGGCAGCCGGCCGGGCCGCGCGGCCAAGAGCCCGCGCGGCGTAGGGGGCCGGCCGCGGCCGCGTCGGCGAGCTGGCGGCGGTCGCGGGGTTGCGGTTACTGCGCCGCCGGCGGGGGCGCAACGACTCCGGGACGGCCGGGGCTCCGTCCGCGCGTTGCGGTCCGTGGGTGGTTGCGCAGGGCCATCCCGCCAGCCGTCGACCCGGGCAAGCCGAGCAGACCACCGCCCGGCCCGCCAGCGTCCGTACGTGCGTCAAGGCCGTCTTGACGTGGCGGACCGGGCGGCGGCCCGCTTCCCAGGAGGGCGGGTCGACGGCAGACGGGATGGCTAAGCAGGCCCTAACTGTGAGAGTGCCGCTTAGCCTTCCAAAGAAAGTACATGTCCGACAGTTCGATCGCCTGCCTATCGTCGAAGAACTTATAGGCCTGAATGAGCGGAGTGGCTGCTGCTGCAACCCCGGCGGTAACAACGAATGGCAAAGAAGCGAGCGCACCAAAAGCTGTAGTAGCGGCTCCCACTGAAAGTCCGGCTGCTGCCTTAAACGCCAGCGACTTGCTTGAACTCCTCATCTTCCGGTCGATTTCCGCGATCGCCGGCTCGACGCTATCTCTCCAAACAGCGGCCGCGATCCTATCTGGCGAATCTGAGTCATGCTTCTCTATCGCCATGTGGATGGACTCAACTAGGGTGGCGCGGAACCTCTCGAAATGTTCGTACTCGGATTCCCGCAGCGCGATGATATCGCGCGTATCCAACCCTAGAAGGACCGGAATTTGAAGGTTAAGTGCGACTTGGTCCACAGACGGAGTCGTCGTCTCAGGGTTAGCAGTTTCAAAGAACTTCGGTTGTGCAAGTGACGCCAATGGGGCTTTAAACTGGTCCGCCGCAGCGACGTCCTCCAAAAGTTCGAGGATATGGCCGGCGATAATTTCTGATCCAATCTCTACCTTATCAGGCCGAGTCTTTCGCTGAACATACCTGCTCAGAGTCCCCTCAAATAGCGGGTGAACAAGCATCACGCGCCAGTGTCGCGGCTTAACTTGTCTTACCTCTATACCACCCTCGCGACTAATTTGCTTTGCAATCTTATCAATCTCGCGTGGGTCGTAGAGGTGGCCCAGGCCGACACGGTCTAGACGTGCGCCGAAGGTGTCATCGAACTGAAGTTCCGGCTTGTCGGCGAAGATGACGTAGTTGGACAAGCCGATAGCCCTGAGGTGGAGCAAGAAGCGAACGTCAGTGTCGAGTCGCCGGAAAAGTCCTTCGAGCCAGTTTCGCACCCCCTTTTTCTCAAACAATAAGAGGTACGCTCTCGACTCGGGGCCCTCCATGACAAAGTAGTCAAAGTAATGGAGAAGCTGGCCGAATTCTTCATCTACCGTTCGCACTCGACAACTTGCCGTCGAGCACATTGCCGAAGCGATATCCATACCCGGCCCGGCAACTACAGCCCCGGTAACGGGAATTACCCCAGATTCCTGTGGCCTGGCCTTCAGAATCTCATAGAGTCGGTTGACAGCCCCGGGGAAACGAATTACCTCAGCTACTGGCCGACGTTCCGACACTTCGAACTCGTCGATCCACTTGTAGAGCCAGTGTTCACCTGTAGCCAATTTCGCGCCTTAAGTAGGGGGTCAGAAGGGGGGTAAACGTTGGAATCATCTTGCCTACAGTGGTGACTGGTCGACCGCAAGCGGAAGGTCGCGAAACTGACAGTTGCTCGCAGTGGGATCGGCCATCTGGCGGCGGACCAAGACAGGCGGGCGCCGCGTCGGGCGTGATCCTTCAGGACTGAGCCGTTCTTGGGCGGCCCTCGGGCCGTATGGGCCGTCACCGGGCCGCCAAACGCCGGCCAGAGACGACTGATGACAACCAGCAGCATCCGAAGAAACAGCAGGCCCAGCTATAGCGTGACAGCGGCTGACCTGGTGGGCGACGGACGAGTCGACCTGTACGCCGGATTGTGTGACTGATCTACTGGTGCAGTGCGTGGTCGCCTCCTCTACCTCACGATGCTGGCCGTGGGCGTGGTGGCGGCCGGGGTCGGACTCATGGTCGCTCTGGGTTACGTAGAGCAGCCAGGACCCTTCAACGAGGCGATGTTGGGTGCGATCGGCGGCGCGATGACCTCGGCGGGTTTTCGTCGTTGGAGGAACTACCGCTCGCTGGGCTTGGGGCACACCCGGGGCACAAGACGGCGTGAACCGTCGGCAACCAGCGACCAATGATGTGAGGCCAGGACAGGGCGTGGCCAGCGCGTCGAGCAAGCCGGCGCAGGTGACGGGAGTGGACGTCAAAGTTCCGCTTCAACGTCTGACTGTTGGGCCGGAGCGCGAAGGCTCTAGGCTGACTCGGTGACCCCGACTCACCACGCCGTAGAGATGGAAGACCTCCCCCGACTGCGGCAACTTTTAGACGATGGAGCTGCCGCCGAGGATGCCGACGAGCAAGGCATGACCCTGCTGCATCATGCAGTGGACGTCGAGGGCGATGGCGCCCTCCAGTCTGGAGGGCCCTTGCATGTGGACGTTACGGCGCTCCTGTTGGCACGAGGCGCAAACCCGAACGCCGTCGATCGTGAAGGCCGCACACCGTTGGACTACGCACGCGCCAATGGGCACTGGCTCGCCGCGGAGTTGCTGACGGCATGGAGCCGCGACCGTGTGACCGGCCAGCCCGGGTGACTAATTGGGTGACGACGGGTGCGACCGGCGAGGGACGACCACGGACGTTGGTGGACGATTGGTGCTGCTAGAAGCTACTGCTGTCCCAGGTCAGCGCGCCGTGTTGGTTGCCTGGGGGTCAAGGAGTCGCCGGGTTGACATCCATAGGAGCATCAGGATGGCAAGGCTGAGTGATCTCAGGGCCTGTCAACGAGCAATGTGGGCCACGCCCAAGTAACCTTACGCGTTTCGATGGCGAGGGGCGGACGGGCATGACCCACAGGGAATTACTTACCGTAATTGCTTTTGTGGCCATTTGCGCCATAATCTGCCTGCTCATCTTGCGTTCGGGCGCGCCACGAGTGACACCACCACGTCCTGGGCCAGAGCAGCTTGACTCCTTGGCCAACGCCGCTGATCCACCCGGCACGCCAGAGCCAGACCGCATCGATCGAGCGTTGATGCCGCAAGGAGCCCCTACCAGCAACGAAGACAAAACCCAGCTGTTCGAGCTGTACAAAATGATGGTTCAGACCTCAGAGGCGCTTGTAGCGCGAAGGCAGGGCACCAACACCTTTTTTCTAACGGCCAATGGACTGCTGCTAACCGCCATCGGGCTATTCGTTAGACAGGGAGCCAACGCAAGGAGGCACGGCCTTGTGATTGCAATTCTCTGCCTTACTGGGCTAATCGTGGCATGGGGGTGGCGAACTCTATTGATATCCTTCGGCCAGCTGAACAAGGGCAAGTTCGCTGTAATTCTCCGAATGGAGAAGGCGTTAACCGCCTCCATCTTTGACGCGGAATGGGAAGCGCTCGACAGGGGGGAGAACAAGCGCACCTATCGGAGCTTTACCGAAAGCGAGAAGAGGGTTCCCGCAGTCTTTATGGCGATCTACGGAATCGCTTTCGTCATCGGCTTGCTCATCGCGTTGGACTGGCTCCCTCTATAGAAGCCACACGCCGAATGGCTTCTACGTACTTGTCGTCCTGCTTGGCCACATCGACCGGAAGGTCTTCGTACGGCACCAGGGCTTCATGTCCGGGATCGTAGGTCAGCATCCAGGCAACCCATGCGTTGTGGACGTCCTGCGGCGTAACGCTAGTGCCGCACGCCTTCAGCAACACCGCATAAGCCAGGAAGAGGGGTTCCGTGTCGAACTCAGTCGGCACGGAACGTGATGGCACCTCATCCCGTATCAATCGAGCAAGCCGCTGTAGATAGTTACCCTCAGACATCTCGCCCTACGCCCAAGACTCAAGTTCCGCGACGATGGAATCGAAGTCCCAGCGAATGACCCGCTGAGAAGACAGACCCTCAGGGATAGGGTAGGTGCGGTCTCTGTAAATTTGAATCCCAAACATGTGATTACCTTGACGCGAGGTCTCCGCGATCTCCCAGAGTACCGCCTCGCTCAGGTACGTTGTCGAGCCGATCAACACGATCGTACCCGCCGTTTGCGCAATGCGCAGCTTGCAGTTGGTCTTCCATCTGGTATCAAAAGGATCGTGCACCGAATAGTCGACGAACTGAATATCGTTGTTCTTGTTCTTCGCGTGCTCGACGAGGAAATCCCGTGCCCACTGGTCTTCCATCTCAAAGCTTATGAACGCCCGTGGCTTGCCCACTCCGCCGTCTCCCTCTCGTAGATCAACGTATGGTACCGCAGACGTGCAGATAGTCCACGGTTGCGAATGCAGGGTCGTGACAAGCTGCCGTCAGCCCCGCCGCAGCAACGGAGCATACGAACGACGGCCCTGCTCTCGGGAGCCAGAGGCTCCCTCAGTCCCGTCTCCGAGGCGGGCGTCTAGCTGAGATCGTCGGCAGCAGGCACTTCCACGTCTCGCCAGTGCATGTGGTTGAGAATCAGGCCAAGCAACTGCACAGCCTTCCATACCCCGATGCCGGTCGCGATCGCCGCCGCAGTGACAGGGATGGCCCAGTACGCGCCGTGCACCGCCGGGTACAGCCCACCGAGCACCACCACGAGGGCTGCCGGCCAACTGATGGAGGTCGAGATGGCGGCCTTGTCGGTGGCGGGGGTGCGACCCATCAGTTGTCTCCTCATGTATGGCTGTTGGGAGACAAGGTAAGCGGACCGACGGTCAAGGCCGGTACTGGCCTCGCCTCGCCAGGTCGAAGTGTCGCGCCTACGACAGACCAGCGCTGAAGTACGTGCGACGGATTGACCGGTTCATCGACGTCGTCCTACGTTGGTCGGTCAACCAGAAAGGACACGCGAGCAGCGATGACGATGCGATACAACCCACCGCCGAATTGGCCGCCACCCCCGGCGGGCTGGACACCCCCGGCGGGCTGGACTCCGGACCCGGCATGGGGCCCGCCGCCTGCTGGGTGGCAGCTCTGGGTCGACGAGGACATCCCCTTGTTCGGAGCGCGCGGCAAGGCGCGGGAGCTTGCCGCCGAGAACGGAGAGCTGCAGAAGAAGCTGAACGCGTGGCATGCCGAGGCCACCAGGCTGCAGGGGCAGCTGGACCAGCGCCAGGGCGAGGTTGCCCAGCTGCGAGCGGAGCTAGATCGTCTGCAGTCCGAGATGAAACGGCTCGGGGTGATGAGCGCCATCGAGCTGGAGCAGTATCGCGACCGGTTGACCGCGCAGACAGCCGAGCTCGACCAGCGAATGACAGGGCTGAAGCAACAGGTGGTTCTCACTGAGGAAACCGCGTTGCTGCAGGAGGTGGGGGTGTACGAGTACCGGCACCCGCTGACCGACGCCGTGGCCTACCAGGGCGAACTCGCGACCATCCAGGACCGGATCAAGGCTATGGCCCGGAGGGATGGTGGCGCCGTCCAGGCGGACACCCGCTGGACCGTCTCCGGGTCGGAGGCCAAGGGACGGGCCATGATCCGGGACTACTCGAAGCTCGTTCTGCGCGCGTACAACGCCGAGGCCGACAACCTAGTCCGAGGTCTCAAGCCCTACAGGCTGGACTCGGCCATCGAGCGCCTCAACAAGGTGGCGGAGACGATCGCGCGCCTGGGCAAGACGATGGACATCCGGATCGCTAACGGCTACCACCGTCTGCGCAAGAAGGAACTGGAACTAACCGCGGACTACCTGGCGAAGGTCGCGGAGGAGAAGGAGCGAGAACGGGAGGAGAAGGCACGCTTGCGAGAGGAGCGAAAGGTCCAGCAGGAAATCGAACGTGAGCGGGCGCGCCTGGAGAAGGAGCGGCAGCACTACGCCAACGCGCTCGCTGCCCTTCGGGCCAAGGGTGACTCCGAGGGCGTTGCCCAGATGGAGGAACGCCTCGCTGAGGTCGAGGCGGCGGCCGAGGCCGTGGACTATCGGGCCGCGAACGTCCGCGCCGGCTACGTCTACGTGATCTCGAACATCGGGGCGTTCGGCGAGGACATGGTGAAGATCGGCATGACCCGGCGACTGGACCCCCTCGACCGGGTGCGTGAACTCAGCGACGCCTCGGTCCCGTTCAACTTCGACGTGCACGCCCTGTTCTTCTCCGATGACGCAGTCGGTATCGAGACCCAGATGCACGCCCGTCTGGCGGACCGTCGCGTGAACCTCGTCAACCAGCGCCGCGAGTTCTTCCGCGTCACCCCTGCCGAGGCCAAGACGCACCTGCTCGCTCTGACGGGCAACCTGCTGCAGTACGAGGAAGTGCCTGAGGCCCTGGAGTACCGGCAGAGCATCACTGGCGCAAGCTGATCGGCGCCTTTCCGCGCAGCAAAGAGGCATCGAACGCGTTGCCTGATGGCGACACGGCACGACAATAGACACGGCGGTGGCCGAGCTCAGAGACACAGGATGACGATCGATAGCAGCGCACGATGCGCTGGCGTTCACACCCAAGACTGAGGACTGTCAGTCGGACGTGCGGACGCGGCCTTGTGGCCGAAGTGGGACGTGTTTGGTGGTCTTCAATAGAGGAAGTCGCCTTGGTTCCTGATGATCAATGGCACAGGCTTGAAAGTGGTCTGTTTGTGCCCTCGCGTCTGCAACCCAATGGATGTGTCGCGAAATCTGCTGCAATCTTGAACGGCAGACCACCAGACAGTGCTGTGACAAGCATGACAACGCGGGAGCCGACGAAGCCCGCGGAGTGGGTGCAGGCCCTCGCGGCGGTGCTAGCGGTCATCATGGCATGGTGGGCGGTTGCTGTCGGGCGGGAGACGCTCGAAGATCAGAAGGAGATTAACCGCAGCCAGAAGGAAATCAACGAGCGATCCGTTCAACGAACGGAGCAGCGGTTTGTTTCGCGGGTGGCGTGGTGGTGGTTGGACGAACGGCACGGCAGTGCTCCTGAAGACGCCAAGCGGGCGCCCACCATCGGGTGGCCGCAACTCCGGGTCCAGAACCGGTCTCCGATACCGCTCAAGAACGTTCGCCTTAATGCTGGACCAAAATCCGGTCTCGCCATCACGCCCGTGGACCCATCGGTCACAAATGGCTACGTCATCGATTACACCAAGCCCGTGTATTTCTGGCTGCCGCCAATACCCCCCTGCGTCACCGCGACATTTGCCATACGACTGGACGGTTATCCAGATGGCGGCCCACGCCAAAACGAAGCGGCGGCATCCATCATAAGTGCAGCAATGGTCGAAGGCTGGGCCTTAGAGTTCGACGACGCCGTGGCGCGTTGGTCCCGTTCGGATCGCGGGATCTCTCGCGTGAGCCTCGATCAGGGCAACATTGATCTGATGGGGCGCCAAACCGTAGGCCGGGGCGGTGTTCCGGGCCTCGACCCGCCACGAAGGGAAGCAGCACAGGACTGTGGCGAGGGGGGCTAAAGGTTGGCTGTTGGGGTGTCGGCACCCGGCGTTTCGGCCGCTTGACACCCGACCGCCGGCCCTCTCGGGCCCTTAGATGTGTTTAGGATCGCGGCCAGTCCGAAACCAAACCTGGCGCCGTGGTCGTGACGTGCATCAACCACGTCGTTGAGTGGAACTCGGTGGCTGACCTAGGTGACGACCGGTACTCAGGCCGTGCCGGTTGCCTGCGGGGTCCAAGAGCCTGCCCGAGGTGCCAGACGCTGCCCACATGGCGGCGCGCTGACCTGGTCCCGACCTGTTCGGCGTCCGGAAGGCATCGGCACAAGCGGGCGAGGCGAAGCAGCCAGGAGGCAGCGAAAGCAACAGCAACGGCCGACAGCCGACGACACGGAGCAGCGCTGTCGCCATGCTCTACAACGCAGTTCAGCGGCAGACAGCAGTCAGCGGCAGGATGAATCCGCGTTCACATCGAAGTGCCGGCGATAATCGCCCAGCCTGATCCAGCACCGAGCGCCAGGGCGCCCAGCCGCGGCTGGCTCCGCCGCGTTAGCAGATCCTCACCCTGATTTGCAGCCATTAGTCCGACAGCAACCGGCCATTGTGTAGGCGGTGAGCGGGCCGCCACGCTGAGTTATGGCGCGTTGTGGAGGCCGGACGCAGGACGGAACGAAGTGCCGAGTGCGCGTTGCTGCCGCCGGCGACCGCTGTCGGCACCATCGGTGGGGAGACTCTCCGGTGCGCCGCAAGGCCACGACGAGGTGTGGCGCCCGTACCCACGACGGGACCAGATGCCGCCGGCTGGTTAGCTCTGCCGGAGAGCGCTGCCGAGACCACCCGCGAGGGGCTGATGTGCCCGTCTTGCGGCCGATTCCACGGCGGCGAGCAGGCGCTCCGGCTCGTCGTATGCCGATGCCACGGCAGCCCGAACGGCGCGACTTTGACTTAGTACGGGAAGCCGCGTCGTACTGTGCGGACGCCATCGGCAGCGGGGCTCTGGCGGCGATGGAGGAGCGGGCTGGCGAGTACGTATCGGAGAAGACCTGGAACAAGATCAGACGGTCTTGGGGTACGAGGAACTGTCGGAGGCTTGCCGAGTTGGCGCGGGGGATCTTGGAGGGAAAGAAGCAGGTCCACCGGGGAGTCGGAAAGGTTGTCGGCTTTGTCATGGGCGGCTTCGGCTCCCCGCGCATTGCTCGGCTGCTCGCCGAGGAGATAGCCGCGCGCGTCCCATTGCCCGTCATTGATGACAGCGCGACGATTGCGGCGCGCGGAGTACAGGCGACTGGGATCATGATGTGCCTGATCGATGGGCGCGGCCTCGTTGATTGCGCCTGCTTCGCGGACGTTGTAATCGCAGAAGGTAAGGAGCGGACGAAGCAGCTGCTCGTCAAAGCGATGAGCGACTGGTCGGGCTTCCGGTACCTTCGGCCGAGTGCGGCGCTGGAGAATTAAAGAGCTCCTGCTAGTCACTCGAAAAGCCGGGTGGCTCACCGCATCATGAGCCCTGCTAGCGGCAGGTTGCTGGCATTGGCGCACTTGGCGGGATGCACAGGCAGTGCGGCACCGAACCGTCAAGAGCTCGATGCATTCCGGGGCTTTGACCCACTTACTCAGCGACGAAGACGCCGACTCCCGGCAGTGTCTCGGTCATTCCCTTGATCCGTAGCACCTGCATCGCGCGGTCAATCACCGGTTCGGTGACTTCGTAGCGCTCGATCAACTCTCGGCGGCTGGGCAGCTTGGAGCCCGGCGGGAATTCGCCGGACGCGATGCGTTCGGCGAGGTCGTCGGCGATCTGCTCGTAGCGGTAACGCGGTGGCACGGTGTTCCCCTCGGTTGGCAACACGAGTAGACCACCTACGCCAGCCCTTGACTACCCAACGGTACCTGTGGGAGGTTGCCGAGGAGGTCGATTCCCCCGGTTGGCGCTGTGGGCCGTCCTCGCCGGCGTGGATGTCCGGCGCATCCCCCGCGATCGGGCATCCACGCCTCCGGACACCTGCGGCACGAGGAGGCGGCAGTGCTCCCTTCCAGTTACCAGACTCGGCGGTCCGTGAACCCCGACGGCTCCCGCGAGCCAATGAAGCGGGTCTCCTACGACGAGTACGTCCTGGCGGCAGCGCTCACCCTCGCCCGCCGCCATCGGCCTGTCTGGTCCTGGCGGCACTGGAAACTGGTCTGCCGATGCGGCGCGACCCTGCCGTGCCGAAGCCGTCACCGCATTCCGATCAACCGCGGCCACTGGCCCAGCCAGGACGGCCCGCGATGACGACTCACGACCCGATCAAGCCGGCCTGGACCTGCGGCGGATGTGCAGGGGAGTGGCCCTGCCAGATCCGGCGGCGAGAGCTGCGAGCCGAGTACGACCACGCTCCGGTGTCACTCGCTGTCTACTTGGCTGCCCAGCTCGTCGACGCCTCCCAAGACCTGGCCCACGTCCCCGCCGGTCACCTGCACCACCGCTTCCTCGGCTGGACCCGATGAGCATCCTCCGGCCCGGCGACGAGAAGTTCCACTACAGCGACGGCTCCCACAGATGGATCCCGCCGGCCCCCGATTACGACCAGGAAGTCTGGGACGAGCAGGTCCGCCAGCACAAGCAGGGCCACCCGAGGAACGAGCGTCCGAAGGTCCGCATCCGGCGCCTCGTCTGATGCCAGCAGTACAGCAGCGAAGTACAGCAACGGTGCCAGCCGAACCCGGCCGAGTAGAGCGTCAGCAGGCCGTTTGACCTCGTACCCAGCCCGATCCGACCCCCTCGCCGAGAGTTCACACCGAAGAGGTCACTGGTTCGATCCCAGTATCGCCCACCATCGAAATAACGCAGAACAGCCACCCTCGGGAGAGGGTGGCTGTTGCTGATTCCATCGTCGGTTGTCGTTGGGCGTCAGCGGATCGTCAGCGAACGCGTCCCGGACGCGCTGATCCCTCCCGTCTGATCGGTGGGCGTAGAGGTTCAACGTGGTCGACGGCTACTCGTGGCCAATCACGGCCTGGCCGTCGTTGACCGGGACACCGCGCGACACCATCTCGGTGGCGTAGGAGTGCCGCAGGTCGTGGAAGCGCAGCCCGCCCGGCGTCATCTTCGCCACCTGCGCCACGGCTTCCCGCTCGGTGGTGAACTCCGCGGCTTCGGGCACACGATGAACCTCGGGCCTGGCGCTGCAAGATCGTCGTCGGATTCGTGTCGGCGAGTTACGAACCACGGCGCTGTGAGGTCCAGGACTGCTCCGCTCGCCGTCGGATGGCAAGCTCGTGTCTCATGATCGATGATTTCGCTGAGGACTATCTGGACGGCCAGCTCAGGTCGATACGTCAGGCGCTGATCTGGAAGCTCGGTGGGGACCCCGTGAGAAATGCGGATCGCGTGGAGGTTCGCCCGTGAGGGCGGTCATCGTCGCGGCCGCGGTCGCGTTCATCATCTCCCTGTTCGGCACGCCGATCGCGACTCGCGTCTTCACCGCGCTCAAGGCCGGCCAGCCGATCCGATCCATCGGGCTCGCCAGCAACCAGGGCAAGAAGGGCACGCCCACGATGGGCGGCGTGGTCTTCATCGTGGCGACCGTGTTCGCCTACGTCGCCGGGCACATCGCCCTGACCACCCTGCCCGAGCGGCAGATCGCGCAGGAGGGGCCGACCATGACGGCCCTGGTGCTGCTCGGGCTGTTCGTCTTCTGCGGCGCCGTCGGCTTCTTCGACGACTTCCTCAAGGTGCGCCAGCGCAACTCCGACGGACTGTCCGCCAAAGGCAAGCTGCTCGGTCAGGCGATCGTCGGCGGCGGCTTCGGCATCGCCGCGCTCTACGTGCCGAGCACCAACGGCCAGACCGTGGCCAGCGAGCACATCTCGCTCATCCGCGACATCAGCTGGCTCAACGTCGGCAAGGTCGGCGCGGTCCTGGTCATCGTCTTCGTGATCACGGCGATGTCGAACGGCGTGAACCTCACCGACGGCCTCGACGGCCTGGCCACCGGCGCGTCGATCCTGGTGCTCAGCGCGTACGCGCTGATCGGCTTCTGGCAGTACCGGCACTGGTGCGCCGACGACACGTACGCCCGCGTGAACGACTACTGCTACCAGGTCCGGGATCCCCTGGAGATCGCCATGATCGCGGCGGCGGCGGCCGGCGCCTGCGTGGGCTTCCTGTGGTGGAACACGTCCCCGGCACGGATCTTCATGGGTGACGTGGGCTCGCTCGGCCTCGGCGCCCTGATCGGCGGGCTCGCGGTGGCAACCCGCACCACGCTGCTTTCGATCATGATCGGCGGGCTCTTCGTCATCATCACGACGACGTGGGTGATCCAGATCGTCTCGTTCCGGACCACCGGTAGACGTGTCTTCCGGATGGTGCCGTTGCACCACCACTTCGAGCTGGTCGGATGGAGCGAGGTCAATATCGTGGTCCGGTTTTGGATCGTGGCCGGCGTCTGCGTGGCGGTCGGCCTGGGCCTGTTCTACTCGGATTTCTTGGCGGTCGTCGGATAAAAGGCCACGCGACAGGCCCGTGTCGTGCCACCGACGGTGATCCGCCGGGCAGCCTGGCTCCCCACCCCGGGTGCCAGCATCTGGCAGCAGCATTGCCTGAGCCGAGCGACGCCAGGAACTCCTGCTTCTGTACGCGCATGCTCAGGAGAACTACCAGGAGCAGGTCGAGCCGTTACGCGCCTACTACCGGACCCATGGCCTGTTGCAAACCGCCAGCGGCCTCGGTACCTACGAGGACATAGCAGCCAGGCTGATCCCGCTCGCCTCCGACAGTCAACGTCGCCCGTCGCATCGGGCAGGGTAGGCCGGGCTGCCGGCCGTGTCGGGGTCTCAGGACCTGCGTGACCGAACAGTCTCAGGACATGGGTGACACCCCCGGCTAGCCGGGTGGTGACGGCGCCTCGGGCGGGCGTCCACGGGAGCGGACTGCGTCGGATATGGCGATCCCGGTCAGGACGAGGGCAGCAGCGGCGGCGACCGCGACTGGCGGCAGGAGGAGCATCGCCGGTGCCAGGGCGGCCAGCGCAAGGACGCCGATCGGCCGGGACCGGGACACGCGGCCGAATACCGCGTGCTCGAAGCGGGCGCGCCCGGCCAGGTAGAGCGCGGGTCCGCCGAGGATGACGGCGATCCAGGCCGGTGGGGTGTGCCCGAGTGGATGGGCGATGACAAGTTCGTCGCCGACGGCGGCAGCGACCACACCGGCCACCATGGCCAGGTGGGCGTATGACGCCCATCGGGCGAGGCGGACCGGGTCGGCAGACGCGGCGATCGCTTCCGCCAGGACTTGCCCGGCGCGGTATATGTAGATTCGCCACAGCAGCACGGTGGTCGCGACCGACACTGCGAACGCGGCGGCCGCGTCCGGCGCGAAGCCGCTGCTGCTCAGCGCCAGTCCGGTAACGAGGATCAGCTCGCCGAGCGCGATGATGAAGAACTGCCGGTAGCGCTCGGACAGGTGCTCGCCCGAAATAACAAGGTCTTGGCTGGGCGTACGGCCCGCCCCCGGGGTGGGGAAGCCGATTCTGCCGGCCGTGTGGTCAAGGACCACCGCGAGTGTCCACAACGCGCCACGCGTCGTACCGTCCACGAGCGCTCCCGCGATCCACGGCAGGGCCGACAGGCCGTACCAGAACAGCCCGCGCATGCTGTGGCGCTGCAGTTCGTGGTCACGCAGAACGGCCATGAGGACGAGCCCCCGGCTGAGCTGGATGGCGACGTAGGCGCCCGCGAAGATCAGGCCGGTGTCGCCGAATGCCTCGGGCACCGCGGCCGCCATCACCAGGCTGCCGACCATGGTCGCGATGACCAGCGCCTGGATTACCGGTCGTTCCGGGTCCGTCCGGTCGGTCAGCCACGCGGTGCTGGACCAGACCCACCACATGGCCGCCAACAGCACCAGGGTCCGGAAGACACCGTTCCACCCGAGATCCTCGGCCAGGCCGCGCGAGAGCTGAGCGAGCGCGAGGACAAACACCAGGTCGAAGAAGAGTTCCAGGAACGTGGCCCGCTGTGGATCCCCGGGTCTCCGCAGCACCTCGGCTGCCCTGCTCGTCGTCATCGGCTCGCCCGTTCTGCCAGCTCTGCTCCAGGTTTGGGGGAATTCTGACATGCGGCAGCGGCGGTGACCGCGGACGTGCTGCGGCGGACTGGATCGAGCGACCCGCGTGACACGGACGGGCGACGGTCCAGGCCTGTGAGTTCCTTCCCACCGTCGCCGCCAGCTGGGATGCCGTTACACGGACGGGTCCCAGGCTGCGAGCTGATCGAAGATACGACGGTCGCCTTCGGACTTCAGGGAATCCAACGGTATGCGGCCGTAGAAGAACAGGACCAGGTCACTGGCCGTGCCCCGGGCGGAGGCGTCGGCCGTGTCCGAGGCCTCGCCGGCAGCGGGAGCGCCGAGGCGGGCGACCTGTGCGCCGTCGTGGGACAGTCGAAGGCGCCAGGAGTGGCCCTCGGTGGCGTGGTAATCGACGACGGCGGGTTCGTGTGGCCAGGCGACCGTCGTCGCGCAGAGGGTGAACTGGCAGTCGTCGAAACCGTCGAGGGCGATCTCCTCCGGTATCGGCTGCGGGGTACCCCCGGTGAGCTGGACGTCGTAGGTGTGCACCGCGATCTCGTGGAGCTGGCGCCGCGCCCAGGCCCCGGAGGTCTGCGGTGACGGCGAGTCCCACCACCATGTCCAGCAACCGCGATCCGGGCCGGCTTCGCGCAGCGCGCTCGCCAGTTGCTCAATGGACTCGGTCCACCAGGCCAGTAGAGCCTCACGCTCCCGAGGTGCACCCGTGCCGCCTCCCCATGCGGACTCCTCGGGCGGAGCGTCCGCGGGCCCTGCGGTGACGATGGCGGCTGCTTTGCGGCGGCCCATGCCCACGTGTTGCACGTGATCGAACAGCGTCCGCTCGGGATGGGTCGGCATCTGAACGTCGAGGCTGGGTGCCGCGGCGACCGCGGCGCGGAAGGCGGTCGACCGTTCGTCAATGAGCCGCAGCTGATCAGGGAACGTCAAAATCGTTCGCACTCCGGCTTTCTAGCACTGTGCTCCGACAATCGGACAGCGATTTCCACAGCCGACGCGGCGGGCGCAAACGCCAGACGAAGCAAGGCCCTCCGCTCACCCGGCGCGCCTACTGCTCAACGTCGAACGCGACCTTCGCTGGCTGGTTTCCCACGCGAGAATGAGTGTCGCGCATCAAGCGAAGCCACGACGTGACGCATCAAGCGGAGTACGACACCGCCCGCCGTCTTTCTGTAAGAGGACGGTGGCACCGGCGGGTCACTGCTAGTCCACTGGACCAGCCGATGACCGATCGATGAGTTCGACAGCCAACCTTCGGTTGTTCCGCCACACGGGTCGCTCTGATTCATGCGCTGGCCGGTCTGTTGTGGCCTTGGTGTGGCCGTCGGGCGTCGGGTGGGGGGCGACGTCCGGCCCGACCGGCGAGCAGGTTCAACCCCAAGGCGTACGCCGCGGCGCTCACCAGCAGTGCGGCGCTGGCGCCGCACCCCCAGTCGCCCACCAGCACCGGCTGCGCGACCCAGACATCCATCGACAGTCCAGCCAGTGCGACTGCCGTGCCGGCCGCGATGGGCGGGACGGCCCACAGCAGGGCGTACGGCGCGTTGAACCGGTCGTCCTGCAGCAGCCCGAACATGGTGGCGACGACCCAGCCCGGCAGGAGCAGGAGCAGGAGCGACCAGCGGATCGCGGGTCGCCGCAGGCGCCCGGCGAACAGCGCGCCGAGGCCGACGCCGGCAGCGGCGTAGAGCGGGTAGGCAGCCAGCTCACACAGGAGGACCCGGACCAGGACCGGGTCGTCGAGTGGTGAGGTCGTAAAGACGGAGCCCTCGCGGGCCCGGGCAAGCGGGTACGCGACGGCGAAGGCCACACCCGCCAGGAGTACCGCCAGGGGCCCTGCCACCGCCAGCGCCCTCGCCTGCCCGTTCCGGCGAGCGAGGGCGGCGCCGGCCAGCAGAGCCAGGAGCTGTCCGCAGAGGAATCCCGAGGTGTACCGGAAGATTCGCGTGGCGTAGAGCTGTTCGTACTGCTGTGCGTCGCCCTGCGCGTCGTAGTTGACCCAGAAATTGTAGAACCCGTCGTTGAACGGCATGGCCACGAGCGCCAGCAGCGCCATCGCCGGCAACGACCACACAGCCGGATGAGTCACCGCACGCCACAGCGCCGGCGAGCCGGCACCAGCCATCCCCCGAGGCATCTGCTCAGCCTTGCCGGTCCGGGTCACGGTTGGGCAACGCGAGCGCCACCGATCGGAGCAACTCGGCTGTCACAGGCTCCTGTCAGGATCACCGCCGTGACGGCATGGCGATACAACGAGCGCCCCGAGGGCGTCAGGTTCCTGACCGAGCGGCTCGCGGAGCCGGGTCGTGCGGAGATCGAGCGCGAGATCTGGGACTGGGTCGTGCGAGGCGAGGACGACGCCGACGAGTTCGTGGAGTTCTTCGACGACGAGGAGCAGCGTCACGGCGCCGCCGACGAGGAACTCAGGGCGGCGTACGAGAAGGCGCTGGTTGCTCGGCGGGAGCAGCAGCGGCAGTGGGGCGAGGTGCGGAGCAACCTCACCCGCGCCTTCGACGATCTCACCGGGCTCGGTGTGCTGGCGAGGGAGAACTTCAGTTGCTGTGGCACCTGCGCGGCCGCGGAGATCCACGACGAGCGGGACGACTCCCGGCACTGGCAGGGCTACCTCTGGTACCACCAGCAGGACACGGAGTCGCTGGTCGCGAGCGAGGGCGGCGAGGTCTACCTCGGCTACGGCGCCTATCCGCCGGCGGACTTCGACGAGGTCGCCTATGCCGCACTGCCGGAGGCTGAGCAACAGGCCCGCTATCAGACGGACGTGGAACGGCTGCTGGACGACGTCGTCTTTCCGGTACTGCGTCAGCACGGCATGCGGGTGGAGTGGAACCGCAGGCAGTCCAAGCGGATCAGGGTGACCGGCGCCCAGTGGTATGCGCCATTGACCTGAGCGCCAGGATGCAGGCGACCCTCCGCTGATCTTGATGACCATCCACTGTGGGATCATGGCGGGTCCGGCGCTCGATACTCGCGCCCGAATACTTGGAGGACGTGTGCGCGGATCAACGCAACGACTGGCCATCTCGACTCTCGCGGCGACTGTCGCCGCGGTGACGCTCGCCTCGCCCGCGCAGGCCGCGACCAATCCGTTCACCGCGGCACAGGCCTGCAACAACGACTTCGGCGGCTCGTGGGCCTACGCGAGTGACGGTCACCGGTCGATCTACGCGGGTGGCACCAAGGTGGGTGACGTCTACCTGATGTACAACAGCGCCACCGGATACAACTGTGTCGCCACCCTCAAGACGGTGGCCGTCGGCTCGACCACCGGCGTCTCGGCCGGGATCCGGGTGGAGGGCGGTTCCTGGGTCTACGACTCCGGGAGCTTCAAGTACTACGCCGCGATCCAGCGCTCCGCGGTCGACAAGTGCGTGATGTACAGCGGCGAGGTCCTGTATTCCACCACCTGGCAGAGCGCCGGCCGGTACAGCTGGGGCAACTGCGGCTGAACTGCCGGCAGGGCATGGGGACGACACCGGCTCTGGCCGGAGGCACAGAGCCGGTATCGTGTCCCTGAGCGGACGGCCTACTTCGGTGCCGGTGGATCAGGCGACGGCTGTCGATCGGCTGGTCTCCTCCCAGGCGGCAACCTCGGCAAGCAGTGCCTCGTGGTGCTCGCGCAGACCGTCCACCGCGTCGCCGCCGAGCAGGAGCCGCAGCGGCGGCCGGTCGCTGTCCAGCACCTTCAGGATGGCCGCCGCACCCTTCACCGGGTCGTTCGGCTCCGCGTCGGCCAGTTCGGCGGTGAACCGGCGGGTCGCTCCGGCCGTGTCGTGGTACGCCGCCAACTCCCGCGTGACGTACTTGTTCGTGTTGAACTCGGTGCGGAACGCGCCGGGTTCCACGATCATCACCCGTACGCCCAGCGGCGCCAGCTCGGTCGCCAGCGTCTCGGACATCCCTTCGAGGGCCCACTTGGCGGCGTGGTAAGCCCCGAAGCCCGGGTACGTCTTCTGCCCGCCCAGCGAACTCATCTGCACGATCGTCCCGCTGCCCTGTTCCCGCATCAGCGGTACGACGGCCTTGGTCACCTCGGCCGCGCCGAAGAAGACCACCTCCATCTGCTGGCGCAGTTCCGCCATGGTGATCTCCTCGACCGCGCCGAGGACCAGCGAACCGGCGTTGTTGACCAGGACGTCGATCCGGCCGTACATCGCCAGCGTGGCCCGCACCGCCGCGTCGATCGAGGCCGGCTGGGTGACGTCGAGCGCTACCGTGCTGATCCGGCCGCTGCCCTGCTCGGCCAGGTCGGTCAGGGTTTCCGGCCGGCGCGCGGTGGCCATCACCTGGTCGCCGGCGGCCACCGCCGCCAGTGCCAGTTCGCGGCCGAAACCGGAGGAACACCCGGTGATCAACCAGACCCGGCCCTGCGTGTTGTTCTGCATCTTCCCGCTCCCGTTACGTGTTCTTCCAGAACACGAACGATGCTGCCGGCGGCGGGTTGGCGACGGCCAACACCGGTTACCTGGTACGGCGGTAGTCTCGGCCTGTGGCCCCTGATCTTCGGCAGCTCAGGTACTTCGTCGCCGTCGCCGAGGAGTCGAGCTTCACCCGGGCGGCCGCCCGACTGATGATCACGCAGCAGTCGCTGTCGCAGCAGATCAACGCACTGGAACGGATTCTCGGCGCGAAACTGTTCGACCGGGACAGCCGGGGCACCAAACTGACGGATATCGGGGCGTTGTTCCTGCCCGAGGCGCGTGCGGTGCTGGACCGCGCCGACGAGGCCGTCGCCGTGGTGGGACGGGCCGTACGCGGCGAACTCGGCCAGCTCCGCCTGGCCTTTCTGGCCACCACCGCGAACCACCTGCTGCCACCGGTGGTCCGGGCCGCCCGGGAGCGTCTCCCCAACCTGCAACTCACCACCGAGGAGACCACCATCGGGCCGCTCGTCGAGGGCCTGTTCGACGGCCGGTA
Source organism: Micromonospora sp. I033 (assembly GCF_053890995.1). NCBI lineage: Bacteria > Bacillati > Actinomycetota > Actinomycetes > Micromonosporales > Micromonosporaceae > Micromonospora > Micromonospora sp. I033. Next base: position 30,261 of record NZ_JBSSLX010000005.1, read on the forward strand.
CGACCTCGCGTTCACCCGGCCGCCGCAAGTCCCTGGCCTTGCCGCCCGCACCGTTGCCACCGAACAGGTGTGCGTCGTCCTGCCCCAGGGGCACCCGCTCGCCGACCGCACCGAGCTGACCCTGTCGGAACTGGCGCAGGAACGGTGGGTGATGACCCCGCGCAGCTCCTGGGAGCCCTGGCACCAGGCGTTCGACGAGAGCTTCCGCGCCGCCGGGTTCACACCCGACATCGTCGCCCGGGACGCCAGCGTTCAGGGGCTGCTCGGCCTCGTCGCGGCCGGCGTGGGGATCACCCGACTGGGCTGGTCGGCGCACAACCTGCGCCGTACCGGGGTGGTGTTCGTACCGCTCGCGGGGGAGGCCCTGCCCACCGAGATGGTCTGGCGGCCGGACAACACCTCGCCCGGGCTGCGCCGGATGGTGGACCTGGTGACCGACCTGGCCGCCACGACGGACCTCACCACCACCGGCTGACTGTCCGCCACCCACAGGCCGCGCCTGCGGCTGTGCCAGGTAATCGGTGTTGGCCGGTCCGGACCGACCGGCGCCAGTATCGTCCCTGACAACGCACCACGGGCTTCCGTCCCGGCGAGCAAGAGGAACACCATGAGCAACCCCAAGCCTTCGCCCGAAGAGGTCGCCGACCGGCTGGCGATCCGCGAACTGGTCGACGCCTACGCCCACCTGGCGGACCGACGCGACGCACAGGGACAGGCGGCACTCTTCACCGACGACGCCCGCGTCGCGGTGTACGACGGCGAGCCCGACACGACCGAGCCGACGCAGGTCCTCAACGGTCGGGACGAGCTGGCCGCCGCCTTCGGCTCCCTGCGAAACTACGACAGGACGACCCATTTCAACGGTCAGAGCACGGTGACCGTCGACGGTGACCGCGCCACCGGAGAAACCTACTGTCTGGCGCACCACCTCTGGGCCGAGGACGGACAGCGCACCCTCATGGTCATGTCGATCCGCTACCAGGACACCTTCGTCCGGCAGGGCGGCCGGTGGTTCTTCGCCGAGCGCCGGCTCATCACTGACTGGGTCGACCGTCGTCCTTCGACCGCCTGAAGGTTCCCGGAATCAGCACAGAGCCCCGACCATTGCCTCGTCAGCGAGGGTGGAACCCCACTGACGAGGCAATGATCACGGGTGGGCGCCGGTGGCGCCTGACTACTGCGCGGCGACCGTGATCGTCGCCGTGCGGTAGTTGTTGCGCCTGTCGTTGTCCGACGGGTCGTAGTTCTGCTCGATGTTGCCGGCGCTGTCGACCGAGAACCAGCGGAACGTGGTCGTCTCGGTCACGTGGAAGACCTGCCCCGGCTCACGGAACTCGGTCGCCGCGTAGCGCGGCGACTCGAGGGTGGGCCGGCTGCCGTCCGTCGTGTAGTAGATGGTGGCCGGCTCGCTCGTCTCGAAGCGCACGCCGACGGGCCCGGTGTACTTTCCGGTGCCGGGAACGAGCTGGGACGTCGGCTTCTGGTGGTCCCTGCCCCAGTCCGCCGCGATCCGGAACATCTCCATGATGCCGTTGGCGTACTCCATCGTCTCGGAGTGGCCGCTGACGAGGTCCGGGTTTCCCACCCACGCCGGCTGGAACGAACCACCCTGCCAGTTGCCGGTGGCCGGGTTGTAGATCGAGCCGCCGACCTCCCACCCGAAGGCGTAGATCCCGTAGGTGTGGTAGAGGTCCTCGCGCACGTTGCCCGCGGAGGAGTAGAGGACGTCCGACGAGCCGCCGACGTTCTCCGGCGTGACGACGGTCTGCCGGTGCGCCTTGACCTGCGACAGGATCCTGGCGGCCGACTGCCAGTAGAACGCCTCGTCACCCAGCGGCGGACGCGGCGTGGTGATCCGCCCGTCCGCGATGTAGGCGCCCGGCTGCCAGAACAGCTGGCCGCCGTTGGAGTGCACCGACATCATGAACTTGATGTTCGAGTACTTCTCGACCAGCCAGATGATGTTCTTCGACTCCGGCTCGGACAGCTTCTCCGGGCCCTGGTAGGTGTCGCTGACGCAGCTGGTCGACCCGCCCGAGTAGCCGTCGTGAGCCGACCCGACCCGGTAGTTCCGGTTCAGGTCGACGCCCCAGGAGTTGCGCCGGGCCGGATCGGCGTTGTCGTCCGGGCAGTGGTTCGTCATGTTCCGACGCTGCGAGGCGAAGTTGTAGAAGCTGTAGTTCGCCCCGTCGGGGTTGTTGGACAGGATGAAGAAGACGTCGGTGTTGTCGACGATCTTCTTCGTCTCCCAGTCGGACTTGTAGTTGTGCACCAGACGCTCGGCCGACTCCAGGCTGGTCGTCGCGGGCACCCATTCGCGGGCGTGGTCCTGCGCCTGGATCAGCACCCCCGGGTTCCTGCCGTCGCGGTGCTTGCCGATCCGCAGGACGGGAATCGTGGCCGGGCCACGCGGCACCTCGCCCTCCGGCGCGCCGACGCGCTTCTGGTCGAGGAAGTCGGTCAGCGCGACCGGGCCGGAGGTCGCCGCGACGATGCCGGTGCCCGCGTTGGTGCGGTACGGGTGCGCCCGGTCGATCAGGCCCTGGGACTGGCTCTCCAGTGCCGCCGCCACCTGCGCGGCCGTACTCGCCAGCGCACCGGAGGCGTCCTTGGCAAGGAGGACGCGGATCGCCTTGCCGGCCACCTCGACCCCGAGCGGGAGGTTCGCCCCCGGCCGGTCCACGAACTCGACCGTGATGTCGTTGCCGCCCTCGTGGCCCCAAGCGGCCGAGCTGGCGACGACCGCGCTCTGCCCGGTGCCGCCGATCGTGGCCTGTGCCTTCCGCTGGTAGCCGTTCGTCTTGTTCGGCAGGTAGACGATCTCGGCGATGTCCGGGTACTGGCGGGCGATCTCCTCGGCGCGGCTGAAGAGCTGCTGCGGGTGCCGGTAACCGTCGACAAAGTCCCACTTGTAGGCGGGGTTCGCGGTCAGCGGCGGCGCGCCGTCCTCGAGCCAGTTGGAGACGTGGCCGGTGGCGACACCCCCCGTCGAGCTCGTGACCCGGATCTGGCTCGGGCGGGCGTCGAGCTTGAACAGGTTCCGGTGGAACATGTACTGCCCGGAATCGACGAACCGGCTCATGGTCCGGGCGGAGCCGAACGAGGTGCCCGCGCCCGAGTCGTTCTCGAGCTGCATCCCGACGACCGGGTTCGTCTGCGCCCCTTCGGTGGTCCGCGCCTCGACGTAGAGGAAGCCCTGGCCCTTCGTCGTGAACCAGTCGGCACGGACGATCCGTACCGTCTCCTCGTGAGCGAGTGGCTGGACGGCGTTCGCGCGGAGGGCCTGGAGGCCGCCGTCGGCCTCCTCGCTCCAGGCGAAGCCCTCGCCGTCGCCGAGGATCTCGACGCCCAGCGCCTCGAGTTCGGCGACCTGCTCGGCGGTCGCCACCGCCTCACCCTCGATGCCCGTCGGCACGCGCCTGAGACCGTGTTCGAGGTCGAAGCCGGCGGCAGCCACCTTGTCCAGCATGTCGGCGCCGGTCAGCTTGATGCGTACGAGGCGTGCTGCCTCCGGAGCCTCGAGGCTCGATCGTCCTGCGCCTGCCGTGGCTGCCGACCCGGCGGGTTCCGCACCCGCGGGCCCGGTTGCCACGAGGACGCTTCCCATCAGCGTGGGCAGCGCGAAAAGCGCGATGCGTCGTCGTATGCGTCGCATTCTCCCCTCCTTCTGCTTGCGACGTGCGGTTGACGTGGTGGCCGGCCAGGCTGCGGGTCAGGCCGTCCATGCACGACGGTCACGCCGAGCTCGCGCAGGGTCGGCCCGTGCGCGACGGTGGTCGCCGCCGTGACGGGTCGGGGAGGACCGTGAGAGAGCCGGGTGCGTTGAGCGTATGCAGGTTCTTCGTTGCGGAGGATCGGCCGAGCTGGATTTGAGCATCACTTGAGGCGTTGCGCGACGGTGAGCATGACGCCGCCGGTTCTCCGTTCCGCGCTTCGTGGCGCGGCCCTGCGATCATCGGTGCCATGCGCAAGGTTGCCGTCACGCTGGCCGGGGTTCTGCTGGCGTCGGGATGCACCGGCGGAGGTGCCGGCACGAGCCCCTCGGCAGCACCCTCGGGGCCCTCCGCGACCACCGGTGGGTCGCCCGAAGCCGTCGTCACCACCGCGCCGGCACCGGCCTGGCGCCTGGCCACGCTGCCGGAGCTGGCCGGGCCGACCAGCGTGCTGTGGGACGTCGTGGCGGTGGACGCCACGCACGCGTGGGCCGTCGGCAGCGAGGCCTACTCGCCCGAACAGCCGAACGACACCGGCAGGCCGTTGATCCTCCAGTGGGACGGGACGCGCTGGGCACGCGCGGCGCTGCCGCCGATCGCGTGGCACGGTCGGTTCGACCTCGTCGCGGCCGACTCGCCGTCGAACGTCTGGGCGGTTGGCAGCACGGCTGCCGCCGGCCCGGAGGACCAGGTGACGCACGTGCTGCACTACGACGGGACCGCCTGGCGCGAGGTGCCGTTCGCGCGGGGCAGGAGCTACGAGTTGATCACCGGACTCACCGTGGCGGATGGTCACGCCTGGGTGGTGGGCAATCACCTCAGCGAGGTGATCATCAAGCAGTGGAGCGGGCGCTCCTGGCGGTCGCACCAATCGCCCGCCGAATGCCGCACCGGCGGCACGTCCGTCGGTGGCATGCCGAACTTCTGCACCTTCACCGCGATCAAGGCCTTTCGCTCGGATGACGTCTGGGCTGCCGGCAACGGCGTGTGGAAGGGGTTCAAGGGCCCGCTGCTCTTCCACTGGAACGGCTCAGGCTGGCGTACGGTCCAGGTCGGCATCAACCAACAGGAGTCCTCGTTCGAAGCGCTCGCGGGTCGCTCGTCCGGCGAGCTGTGGGCGGTCGGCAACGGTGGGCTGGCCGTGCGCGGCGGCGGTGGATCCTTCGAGGTGCTGCGGAACGCGCCGGGTGGCGCGCTGCCCGACGTGGCGACCGACCCGGCCGGCCTGCCGTGGCTGATCGACAACTCCGCGGCGCCGAGCGCGGCGCTCGCCACGTACGGCACGGGCGCGTGGGTCGGCACGCCCGCGCCGCAGCCGCCGGACGCGGTCGGCATGAGCCTGCACGGGATTGCCGGGACCCCGGGCAGCCCGCTGATGTTCGCGGTGGGAGCGGCCGATCTCCCCGGCACGCCGCGCTACCTGAGGGCGGTCCTGCTCGAGTACGTGCCGAGCCCGACGGCGGAGGGCGAAAGGCCTCCTTCGAATTCGCCGACGAGCGATCCGCCCGAATCGCGCCTCTGACCCGGTCCAAGCTGACGCCATACGGTGTATCGCGCCTGACGGCCAGCCCTTCGGGTTAGCCCGGCCAGGGGGAACATGCCTGCCTGGAACGATGGGCGGGTGAACATCACCCGACTCGTCGCCCCGGAGGATGCGCCGGCCTTGGCCGAGCTGCTCCGCGTGAACCGTGACTTTCTCGCGCCGTGGGAACCGATCCGGAGCGAGGACTACTTCACCGCAGTCGGCCAGCGGGCTGTCCTCGAAGCCGATCTCCAGCAGCACGAGCAGGGATCGAAGCTGCCCCACGTCATCCTGGACGACTCCGGTCGCGTGATCGGTCGCATCACCCTCAGCGGCATAGTGCGCGGCCCCTTTCAGTCCTGCGCCATGGGCTACTGGGTGGGCGCCAGCCACAATGGGCGAGGGTTCGCGACCAGGGCGGTGCGCGAGATCGTGCGGGTGGCCTTCGAGGAGTTGGGGCTGCATCGGGTGCAGGCGGAGACCCTGCTGCACAACGTCAGATCGCAGCGGGTGCTGGAACGCAACGGATTCGTGCGGTACGGCATGGCGCCGGAGTACCTCAACATCGCCGGCCGGTGGCAGGACCACCTCATGTTCCAGGTGGTGAATCAGTCGCCGCGTCCGCGACCTTGATGATCGTCTTGCCGGGCGTGCGGTGGCGGCGGGCGAACGCGGAGGCCGTCTCGGAGAGCGGCCGCACGGCGCCGACGATGGGCTTGAGCCGTCCGGTCCGGAGGCGTTCGGCGAGGTCGGTCAGCCGGGCGCGATCAGGTTCGACGACGAAGAAGACGGCCCGCCCGTCCTTGGGCTGCACGGTGGGCGGCTCGGCGATGGTGACGAGGGTGCCGCCTGGGCGTACCAGTTCGGCCGACCGCCCGAGGATGTCGCCACCGATGACGTCGAACACCACGTCCACCTCGCCGGCGTCCTTCAGATCGTCGGCGTTCAGGTCGAGGAAGGTCTGCGCGCCGAGGCCGAGTGCGACATCGCGGTCGTCGGCTCGGCCGGTGCCGATCACGTAGGCGCCGACCTCCCGCGCGAGCTGGACGGCGATCGAGCCGACGCCGCCCGCGGCGCCGTGAATGAGGACGGTCTGGCCGGTCGTGAGGTGGGCGTGGTCGAACAGGCCCTGCCACGCGGTCAGCCCGGAGATGGGAAGCGCGGCGGCCACGCTGTGGTCGATGTCGGCCGCGAGAGGGGCAAGGTTGCGGGCCTCCACCGCGGTGAATTCGGCCAGGGATCCGTTGCGGGCCCAGTCGGTCAGTCCGAACACCCGCTGGCCCACGGTGAGGCCGGTGGTTCCGTAGCCGAGTTCGACCACGACTCCGGACAGCTCGTGCCCGGGGATGGTGGGCGTCCGGTCGCGGCCGGCGCGATCGGTCCACGTTGCCGGCCAGGCGAGCTCCCCGGGGGTGAAGCCCGCGGCGTGTACGCGCACGATGACGTCGTTCTCCGCGGCGTGGGGGTACGGCATGTCGGTCAGGGTGAGGCCATCCACACCCGCGTCACGGTCGCGCACGGTAATCGCTTGCATGCTCGAATCCTCTCAAGAGCGTTCGCCGGTTGGGGCGGTTGGGAGGCTTGGCGTCAGATCCGCTCCTGGCCCTCCCGGTGCCGGCTGTGGAGGTCGCCGATCGCCGGTCGTCGCACTGCCTCGTGATGTCCGGGTCAGCTGGGCCAGGGCGAGCCAAGGATGCGCTCGACCGTCGTCGTGCGCTGGAAGCCCGGGATGAAGTGCTCGAGAATGTCGGAGTTCACGGTGCCGTTCGTGGTCTCGGGACGGTTCTTGAGCCCGTCGAACTGGGCGCGCAGAAACTCGTTCTTGAAGTCCCCTCGTGGGTGGACGGCAAGGATCTCGTCCAGCTGGTCGCGTTCCAGTCCGTCCAGGCCGAGGCCCACCACGTCGGTCAGGACGCCGAGCTGCGTGGTCGCGATTTCCGGGGCCATCCGATCGGGGATACCTGGCGTGGTGTGCAGCGCGATCGCCGTCCAGACGGTCTCGGCGGCGACCGCCGAGAAACCCCGCTCCAGCAGGAACTTGCGCGCGTGGTCGGCGCCATCGACTTCGAAGCGCTGTTCGACGTCGGAAAAGGGAGTCAGGAGCCCGGTGTCGTGGAACATGGCCGCGACGTAGAGCAGTTCCGGGTCGGGCTTCACGCCGAGCCGGTGAGCGTGAATCAGGCTGAAGAAGTAGACCCGCCGGGAGTGGTGGTAGATGAGGGGAGTGGTCGTCTCCTGGACAAGCCTGGTCGCTTCGGCGACCGCCGCTGTTTCAGGAATCTCCAACCCCGCGATGAGCTCTGGCATGACCTCGACTCTCCAGGAAGTGCGTCGGCTGTGGACCGTGGACCGCTCCATGGTGCCCACCGATTCGCGTGTTGCGCCGCCTTTCTCCGGCCAGGAACCACTCAGATTCGGACGGGGTGAAATCGCAGCTGTGTGCGCTACGACGTGCGGCGCCATGTCGCCTGTCCTGGTCCTGCCGTAACCTGCGACTTCGCGTCGTCCGTCACAATTGATCCCGCGCGATGTCTGGTGTCGGGTTCACTTCAACTGCGGCACGACGATCAGTTAACCAGCCTTTAGTGCGACTCCGACTGCTATTGAACAAGCCCGCTCTGCCGGCCCCGTCGATGCCGCACAACCGGGAATCAGGGGACCCGCCGGGGAGTTACCTGAACAAGGCAGCAGGACGTTCTCTTTCGGCGCGACCGCCCGGTCCAGCGCCAATCGTCACGTTCCGGAGGGTTGGCTCGGTCGGCCACTGCCGGTTGAGCAAGCCCCGCCCAGGATCCCCGTGATCGCCGATTACGGTGTGCTACCAATGGACGGTGTCCATGCCTCCTGCGTCTCCGACCCGAGGGCAGTCGGTGCCGCCGGGGGCCGGCTGGTCACCGCGCGGGTCCGGCTCCAGCGCGACCGGGGCGGTGAACGCCGGTCCCCACCGCGTCGCGATCCTCGTGTACGACGGAGTGACGTTGCTGGACGTCGCCGGTCCCGCGGAGGTGTTCAAGGAGGCGAACCGGTTCGGTGCCGACTACCGGATCGTGCTGCTGTCGCCCACCGGCGCGGACGTCACGTCGAGTCTCGGGGTCCGGCTTGCGGTCGACGGCGCCGTCTCCTCGGAGCCGGCCTTCGACACGTTACTGGTGGCCGGATCCAACCTCTTTCCGGGCGCCCGTGTCCCCGGTGACCTGGCAGAGGCTGCGCGGACACCGGCGGCTGCGGCCGGCCGGGTCGCGTCGATCTGCACCGGGGCGTTCGTCCTCGCCGCCGCCGGCCTCCTCGACGGCAAGCGCGCGACCACCCACTGGCAGGTCGCGCACGAACTCGCCTCCCGGTGTCCGACGTGCCGCGTCGAGCCCGACGCGATCTACGTTCGGGACGGCACCACGTACACATCGGCGGGGGTGACGGCCGGCATCGACCTGGCGCTCGCTCTCGTCGAAGAGGACCACGGGGCCGACCTGGCCCGCGACGTCGCCCGCGCCCTGGTGGTGTACATGCAGCGTGCGGGCGGCCAGTCCCAGTTCTCGGCACCGCTGCAAGGGCCGCCGCCCCGCTCGCCGGCCCTCCGCAGAATCACCGATCTGGTGACGGCGAATCCCCGCGGAGACCACACGCTCGGCGAACTCGCGAAACACCTCAATGTGAGCACCCGGCAACTCACCAGGCTCTTCCACGACGAACTGTCCACGACACCGGCCCGCTACGTGGAAAACATTCGATTCGACATGGCCCGGGCACTGCTGGACCAGGGGCACACCGCGACGCAGGCCGCCACCCTCGCCGGGTTCCCCAGTTACGAGAGCATGCGACGGGTCTTCGCCAGGAAGCTGTCGATCAGCCCCGCCGCCTACCAGCGTCGGTTCAGCACGGCCCGCCGCGCCACCGGACCCGTCCCACTCGGCGGCTGACCGGGCCGCCGGCCCGGGGGCGCAAGGCCGGCATCGGAGGGCGCCTGGTGATGGACGGTCGCCGGAGCGGGGGTACCGGCGTCACGCCGCGTCGTGTCATCCTGGCCGGGTGCGGGTCGCCTCGCTTCACACGTACCCCGTCAAGGGGTGCCGCCGCATGGACCGCGACACGGCGCGGGTCGAGCCGTGGGGCCTGGACGGCGACCGGCGCTGGCTGGTCGTGGACGAACACGGGATCGGCCTGACCCAGCGCCAGCACCGGGAACTGGTGACGATGCGGGCGGTGTCCCGACCGGGCGGGCTGACCCTGGAGGCGCCGGGACTGGCCCCGCTCGATCTGGCCGAGCCGACCGGCGGTGCGGCCGTCCAGGTCCGGGTGTTCCGGGCGCGGCCGCCCGCACCCGCACGCGCCGCCGGCCCCGAGGCGGACGACTGGCTCCACCGGCTGTTGGGGCGTACCGCCCGACTGGTCTGGCTCGGTGACCCCACCGGCAACCTCGTTCCCTGGCCGGTTCCGGCGGGTTCCGGCGCCGAGCTGAGCTTCGCCGACGGCAGCCCACTGCTGCTGGCCAACGCCGCGTCGCTGGACGCGTTCAACGACTGGCTGCTGGAGTCGGGCAGCACCGAGGGCCCGCTGCCGATGATCCAGTTCCGCCCCAACCTGGTGGTCACCGGTGCCGCGCCGTGGGCCGAGGGCGCGTGGGTCGGCCGGCGGATCAGGATCGGCGGGGCCGTGTTCCACGGCGTCAGCGAGTGTGGTCGCTGTCTGGTCGCGACGATCAACCAGGAGACCGGGGAGCGGGGGCGGGAGCCGCTGTGGACGCTCGCCGCACGGCGGAACGTCGGCCGGAAACTCCTCTTCGGTCTCCAGATGACGGTGCGGGCCGACCCTGGCGGACCCTCCCCCGGAGGTCGTACGGTCAGCGTCGGTGACACCGTGGAGGTGCTGGACTGACCGGGCGTCCCTTGGCGGCGCCCCACCGATCGGGATGAGCGGCCCACCCACGTCGAGGAAGAGCACCGGACGGTCGGCACCAGCGGTCACCGTCGCACGATAGCGATCCCGACCCGCGTCAGCCATCACGTGAGGCCGGCGCTTGCGAGCAGGCCGCTGGCCGCCAGGATCCTCGGGTCTGAGCCGGGGCGGAGGAGCAAACCTCGGTCCGAAGGGGGACGAAAAGGCAAAGGCAAGGAGATCACACTCCTTGCCCACTTAAATATATATCGCACCGGAGGGCTTGCCGCAAGGCCCCGGTCCTGCCGCAGAATCGTCGGTCGGACCACGGAACGGGCGACAAATCGGGGGGCGTGATGTGCGTACGTCTGTTTGTCGACCTGCGGGTTCGCCGGGCGACAGTCGGAACGGAATGGCTCGGGGCGTCGGTGATTCAGCCGGCCAGTGCAAAGCGGAGTGCGCCTTACCCGGAGGTATCGCGGTGATCGAGCAGTACGTGTTGAACTTCCACGAGATCGACGAGGAGCACGTCGCAGTCGTTGGCGGCAAGGGCGCGAATCTGGGGGCGCTGTCGCGTATCGACGGCGTCGCGGTGCCGCCCGGCTTCTGCGTGACGACGGCCGCCTTCCGGCGGGTCATGGCGGAAACGCCAGGGTTCGACGATCGGCTCCGTGAGCTGTCACGCCTGGGTCCCGATCAGCGGGAGGCGATCCGCGCGCTCAGCGCCGAGATCCGCCGGACCGTCGAAGCGGCCCTCATCCCCGGTGATCTCGCGGCATCGATCACGGGGGCGGTCACGCGGCTCGGCGAGCGGGCCGCGTACGCCGTCCGATCCAGCGCGACGGCGGAGGACCTGCCCACGGCCTCCTTCGCGGGCCAGCACGACACGTACCTGAACGTCGTCGGGCCGCCGGCGATCCTGGCGTACGTGAGCCGGTGCTGGGCCTCGCTGTTCACCGAGCGGGCCGTGAACTACCGCCTGCGCAACGGCGTCGACCACCACACGGTCCACATGGCCGTCGTCGTCCAGAAGATGGTCCTGCCACAGGCGGCCGGAGTCCTGTTCACGGCCGACCCCACGACGTCCAACCGGAAGGTCGCCTCCGTGGAGGCGACCTTCGGCCTCGGCGAGGCTCTGGTCTCCGGGCTGGTGAACGCGGACGCCTACAAGGTGCGCAACGGAGTGATCGTGGACCGGGCGCTCGGGTCCAAGCGGCTCGCGATCCACGCCCTGCCGGCCGGCGGGACGGAGGAACGGGCGATCGATCCGGAGCGGCAGGAGCAGCCGGCGCTCACGGATGCCCAGGTCGTGCGGCTGGTGCAGCTGGGCCGGCGGATCGAGGCGCACTTCGGCCAGCCGCAGGATCTCGAATGGTGCCTGGTCGACGACGACTTCCAGATCGTCCAGAGCCGGCCGATCACGACGCTGTTCCCCGTTCCCGAGACCGGTGACCGGGAGAACCACGTCTTCCTCTCGGTCGGTCACCAGCAGATGATGACGGACGCGATGAAGCCCTTGGGCCTGTCCGTGTGGCAGCTGACGGCGCTCGCGCCGATGCACGACGCCGGTGGACGGCTGTTCGTCGACGCCACCCGGCGTCTGGCGTCGCCCTCGGGCCGCGCCGGCCTGCTGGCGCTGGTGGGGAGAGCTGATCCGCTGACCAGAGACGCGCTGGAAACCCTTATCGACCGCGGCGACTTCATCCCGTCGATGCCCGATCAGGATCCGGCAGGGCCGCCCGCCGGCGGCGCACCCGCCCCGATCGAGACCGATCCGGCCATCGTCACCGACCTGATCGAACGCAGCCAGGCGTCCATCGCCGCCCTGCGACGCGACATCCGGACGACCTCCGGGCCGGCGCGGTTCGACTTCCTCCTGGCGGCCTTCGAGGAGCACAAGCGGGTCCTGAGCGATCCGCTGAGCTTTCAGGCGATCATGGCGGGGATGGAGGCGACCTGGTGGCTGAACGACCAGCTGCAGGAGTGGCTGGGCGAGAAGAACGCCGCCGACACGCTCACGTTGTCCGCTCCCCACAACGTCACGTCGGAGATGGGGTTGGCGCTGCTGGACGTCGCCGACGTCATCCGGCCGCATCCGGAGGTGGTGGCCTTCCTGCAGGGCGTCGAGGACGAGGACTTCCTGGACGAGCTGGCCAAGCTCCCGGGCGGGCAGGAAGCGCGAGACGCCATCCAGGCCTACCTCGACAGGTACGGCATGCGCTGCGTGGGCGAGATCGACGTGACGAGGCCGCGCTGGAGCGAACGCCCCACCACGCTCGTACCCGTGATCCTCGACAACGTCAGGAACTTCGAGCCGGGCGCTCGCCGGCGGCGCTTCGAGCACGGGCGCCGGGAGGCGGAGAAGAAGGAACGGGACGTGCTGGAGCGGTTGCGGGCTCTGCCGGACGGGGAGCGGAAGGCCGACGAGACCAAGCGGATGATCGATCGGGTCCGCACCTTCATCGGCTACCGGGAGTATCCGAAGTACGCCATTGTCAGCCGCTACTTCATCTACAAGCAGGCCCTGCTGGAGGAGGCCGAGCGACTCGTGCAGGCCGGTGTGCTCCGGGACGATGAGGACATCTTCTACCTCACGTTCCAGGAGCTGCACGACGCCGTGCGCACGCATCAGATCGATGATCAACTCATCCGTCGGCGGAAGGACGCCTTCCGGTCGTACCAGGCGCTCACACCGCCCCGGGTGCTCACCTCGGACGGTGAGGGTCTCTCCGGGGCCTACCGACGCGACGACGTGCCGCCCGGTGCGCTGGTCGGCATCCCCGTCTCCGCCGGCACCGTGGAGGGGCGAGCTCGCGTCGTGCTGGACATGGCCGACGCCGATCTGGCGCCCGGGGACATCCTCGTCACCGCCTACACCGACCCGAGCTGGTCACCTCTGTTCGTCGCGATCGAGGGGCTGGTGACGGAGGTGGGCGGGCTCATGACGCACGGGGCGGTCATCGCCCGCGAGTACGGCCTGCCGGCCGTCGTCGGGGTGCAGCACGCCACCAGGCTGATCCGGGACGGCCAGCGGATTCGGGTGCACGGCACCGACGGTTACGTGGAGATCCTGTCCTGACCGATCAGGTCCCGTCGCGACCGCCGCGATGGCGGCGTACGGCCGATGAGTGCCGTCGCTGGGCCGCCGCACGGGCTCAACCTCCGTGAAGCCGGCTCGCGTCAGTCGTTCCGAGAACTCGTCGACGGGCCAGCGATAGGCGGTCACGACCTTGTGGTCGAAGGCCGCGACCTCGTCACCGTCGAAGATGCCGAGCACCAACGTTCCGGTCGGGGCCAGTGCTCGCCGGAACTCGGCGAGCACGCCGTCGAGATCCTGCGGCGATAGGTGGATCGTCGAGAACCAGGCCAGGATGCCGGCGACGGAGTGGTCGGCGACGCCGAGATCCTCCATCGACCCGAGTCGGTACCTCCCGTCCGGGTGGGCCGCCCGCGCGTGGGCGATGAACTCGGGAACCATGTCGATTCCCGTCGCGTCGACGCCCAGCGACCGGAGGTGATCGGTGATGTGACCGGGCCCGCAGCCCGCATCGAGTACCGGGCCCGGCCGGCCCGCCAGGTGCCGCCCGATGAAGGCGAGGTCGTCGGGGTGTACCTGCTGGCTCGTCCCGAACAGCTCGATGTAGAGCTCCGCGACGGACGCGTACGCCTGCCGGACCCGCGCCATGTTCACCCGCCCGACTGTATGAGCCTTCGGATCAACCGATCAAGCCCGGGCCACGTCGATCTTTGCGGTGCCCGCGTCCGGGTGAGGGTCCGCCTCGCCGGACCCATCGACAGCCGTACACCGGTATGTGATCTTCATCATTGATGATCTTCGCAGGGCGGGTCTACTTTCGACCGTCATGATGATCAACCGACGCGCCCTGCTGAAGGGCCTCGCCGCCGCACCCGTCGCCCTGGCTGCCGGGGCGGCCATCGATCAGCAACCCGCCGCCGCCTCGGCCGCCGCACGCGCGCCCATCGGTCCACAACCAGTCTCAGCCGACCTCTCCTACCTGACGGCGAGTCACTTCAAGCTGAAGTACCGGACCACCACCCAGGCGGGAACCGTCGCGCCCTACGCGCAGGTGATCAACGACATCCAGCTCGCCGGCGCCCTACCGTGGGCCACCGTCGACGACGTGCTCAACTCGGCCAATCGCACCGGCAGCAAGATCCTGCTGTCGGAGATGAGCGGGTTCGCGCAGGGATGGACGTGGGACAAGACCACCACTGACGGGACGGGCCTCTGGTACCCGCAGGGTCTCACGACCAGCGCCGACTACGCCGACGGCGGCCTCTACAACGGCCGCAGGGTCATCCTGGTGTCGTGGTACGACCACCTGGACGAGACCACCGGCAAGGGCGCCCGGATCAGCTTCGTCGACATGACCAACCCGGACGCGCCGAAGTACCGGCACGTCCTCCTGGTCGAGCCCTACCTCGACCCGTCGACCGGCGGAGCCGGCACCCCGAACTTCAAGGCCATCCACTTCCACGCCGGCGGCGCCATGTGGTACGGAAAGCTGCTGTACGTGGTGGACACCAGCAAGGGAATCCGGGTCTTCGACACCACGAAGATGCTCAAGGTCACCGCCAACGGTGACGACACCACCATCGGCCGGCAGTCCAACGGCACCTACACCGCGCACAACTACGCGTACGTGCTGCCGCAGAGCGGCGCCTACGACGCGCAGGCCCCCACCGGGGGCGAGCGGCCCGTCCAGTGGTCGTTCATCTCCCTCGACCGCACGACCACGCCGGACAGCATCGTGGTCGGCGAATACGGTCTGCCGGAGGACCCCGCCGATCACAAGCGGCTGTTCCGGTGGAACATCGACGCCAGCACGCGGCTGCTGACGGCGACGAGCAACGTGGCCACCGCCGTGGAGGCCATCCAGGTCGACGTCAACGAGATGAACGGTGCGACGAGCGTCAACGGCAAGTACTACATCGCCCGCGCCAACGGCAGCAGCAACGGCGACCTCGTCACGTGGGTTCCCGGCAGCCTCGTGAACTACAACGACCTGCTGGCGCACCCCGAGGACCTCTCCTACGACAAGAACACCGGCCGGCTCTGGAACCTGACCGAGACGCAGCAGGAGCGGTACGTCTTTGCCCGCAACATCAGCCAGCTCCGGTAGTCGGGGTCTCGACGTGGTGCCCGACCACCGCCGCCCATGAGTGGTGCCCCGCCCCGGATCGATGTCCGGGGCGGGGCCGGTTCCGGGGTCACCCTGCCGCGCGGCGGGCGGCCCTCCGTCGCCAGGGAACCGCCAGGAGGAGGACGGCCGGTACGACGGCGGCACCGACGGTGAGGATGGCCGCCAACGAGAACCAGGATCCTGCCCCGGCCTGACCGGGCCGCTCGCCGCTGACCGCGGCGACGGGCTGGTCGTGCTTCTTCAGTTCGCCAGGGGTCACGAGGCGGCCGACCGAGGCGTTCTGCGGGAGAGCGAAGCCCCAGTTCAGCAGGGCTGCCGCCTCGCCCAGGCTTCCCAGTGGCGCGGTCTCCGCGCCGAGCAGGGTCACGGCGAGCCGCCGGCCGTCACGTTCGGCCACACCCACGTACGTCTGTCGCGCCAGGTCGGTGAAGCCCGTCTTCCCGCCGAGCGTCCCCGGGTAGTGGTCCAGCAGGGTGTTGTCGTGGGTGATGGACAAGCCCGGCGTTCCCGGCCCGGCCGGTATCTCCGCTGCTCGGGTGGCGATGTACCGCCGGAAGTCCGCGCGGGCGTAGGTGGCGCGGGCGATCAGCGCCAGGTCGTACGCGCTGGTGTACTGACCGGGGCCGTCCAGGCCGGACGGCGTGGCCGCGTGGGTCTGGTTCGCGCCCAGCCGGCGTGCCTCGTCGTTCATCGCCTGCACGCCGCCCTGCCGCCCGGCGGCGCCGCCGCCGGCCCGGGCGAGCACGTTGGCCGCGTCGTTTCCCGACTTGAGAAGGAGCCCCAGCCACAGGCTCTCGACCGAGTAACGGCCGCCCTCGACCACCCCCATCAGCGAACTGGCCGGATCGAGATCCCGCAGATCCGCCCGGGTCACCTCGACGACCTGGGTCGGGTCGAGGTGCGGCATCAGGGCCGCGGCCAGCAGCATCTTCTGCACGCTGGCCGGCGTGCGGTGTTCGTGCGGGCCGCATCCACCCAGCACCGCGCCACTGTCGAGGTCGGCCACGACCCACGAGGTGGCGGTCACCGCGGGCGCCATCGGCGCACCCGTGGGGATGGCCAGCCCCGCCGTCGCCAGTGCCTCGCCGCCGACGGCGAGGTCCGCGGGTCCGACCGGTGGCGGCGACGGTGCGGCGGGCGGGGGGACTGGCGGCTTCACGGCCGGGCAGGGCACGTGCGGCACGGAGGCCGCCGACGTCGATGGCCCGGCCGCCGCGGCGGGTGTGGTCAGGAAGGCGCTGAGCGCCACGGCTGCAATGCGAACGACGGTCACGTTAAAGGACGGTAACTGCTGACAAGGCAGGGGCAGGCCAATTGCCGAAAGGCGGCAAGAATTCCGCGGCCGCGCTCCTTCGGTCACTTGTGCCGGTTCCGCAGAGCTCTCCGGTGATCGGTGCGTTCGCGACGAAACCAGCATGCGAAGGCCCGGTCAGGCTCCATTCGGATCCCCCGGATCGGGCGTCACGGCAGGGTCTGGGGCCTGCCGCAAGCGGAAACTTCAGGCGTAGCCGGCCAGGACGGGACGGGTGGCCAGCGCGTCCCACTTTCTGCCGGGAACCGAAATCCCCGGCCTGATCGTGCCGTCAGGGCCGAAGCATCAGAAATGGTTCCCGTGGGGCCTCGACAAATCTGCGAATTCGCGCGGTTGTCTCCCAATCATTGAGAGAGTGTGGGCGAAGCGAGGTCAGGAGGCTCTGGCGGGCTTCTTGGTGGGGTCGGACGAGGCGGCGCCGTGGGTGGGCCGGCGGGTCAGGACCTGGGGGCCGGAAGCCGTGATGGCGACGGTGTGTTCGGAGTGGGCGGTGCGGGAGCCGTCGGCGGAGCGGATCGTCCAGCCGTCCTTGTCGAACATGATCTTGTCGGTGGAGCGGCAGAACCAGGGCTCGATGGCGATCGTGAGGCCGGGGTCGAGCTTCAGGCCGCGGCGGGCGCGGCCGTTGTTGGCGACGTGCGGCGCCTCGTGCATGGTGCGGCCGATGCCGTGGCCGCCGAACTCGCCGTTGACGCCGTAGCCGTAGGAGTGGGCGACCGCGCCGATCGCGGCGGAGATGTCGCCGAGGCGGCCGCCGGGCTGGGCGGCGGCGATGCCGGCCTCCAGGGCGACCTCGGTGGCCTCGATCAGCTTCAGGTCGGCCGGGTCGGGGGTGCCGACGATGACCGAGAGCGCGGAGTCGGCGACCCAGCCGTCGATGCTGGCCGCCATGTCGATGCTGAGCAGGTCACCGTCCCGCAGAACATAGTCGTGCGGCAGGCCGTGCAGCACCGCGTCGTTGACCGACAGGCACAGCACGTTGCGGAACGGGCCGCGGCCGAACGACGGGGCGTAGTCCCAGTAGCAGGATTCGGCGCCGCGTTCCTTGATCCGGCGGCGGGCGTGGTGTTCGAGGTCCATCAGGTTGACGCCGACCGCGGCGACCTCGCTCAGCTCGGCCAGCAACTCGCCGACGAACTGGCCGGTCACCGCCATCTGGCCGATCTCCTCGGCGGACTTGAACTCGATCACGACAGCCTCCCCTCCCGGACGCGGTATTTTTATACCATGGCGGTTCGGCGCTGCTCCGGGGGATATCCTGCTGGCATGGTTCGCCAACCACTCACCGCCGAACAGATCGCCGCGGGCCAGCGCCTCGGAGCCGCCCTCCGGGCCGCGCGGGCCGGCCGCAGCCTCGTCGAGGTGGCCCTGGCGGCCGGCATCTCCCCGGAGACGCTGCGCAAGATCGAGGCGGGCCGCCTTCCCGCGCCGGCGTTCGGCACCGTGGTCCGCCTCAGCCAGGCCCTCGACGTGCCCCTCGGCGACCTGGCCGACGTCTGGCTGGCCGACCTGCCCGTCCGCCAGGCGTCCTAGCGGCCAGCCGTCCCCGTACGCCACCTGCGCCGCGCCCTCGCCTGCGGCGGGCGGCGCCGGTTGAGGGGCTGAGGGAACCGACCCGGCACGGTAGCGTCACGGCGTCGCCGACCAGGAGGACCGATGGTTCCCGCTCCCGTGTATCCGCCGCTCGTCCCGGACTACGCGGTGCCGGCGCTCACCGTCGCACCACGGCGTGGGAGGCGCACACCCGGCAGATCGAGGAGCGGGCCGTCGCGGCCGTCGAGGGCGCGTACGGGGTCGAGGTCGTGCGGCACTGGTTCGTGCCCGACGAAGGGTCGGACCGGGGCGAGGTGCGGCTGCCCGACGGCCGGCTGGCGGACGACTGCGTGCTCAAGGCGGTCGACGGCGTTGTCCCTCGACTGCCCCGGAGGGCTCTGACCGGCGGCTGGGTCGATGATCAGTCGCGGGGCTCACGACGAGAGGCGAGGGGTGCGAATGGGCGAGGAGAAGCTCGGCAACGTCAGCCTCCACAACGGGTTCGACCTGCTGGTCACCCCCGATGCCCGGTTCCTGCGGTTGCTGCGGCGGGATCTGCGGCGGACCAGTCGCATGTTCGCCATCGCGGGCCTGCTGTTGTCCGTCACGAGCCTCGGCACGTTCGCGGCCGATGGTGGGTGGTTCCTCGCCGGGCTGTTCGGCCTCCCGTTCGGGGTGGTCTGGTGCGTCGCCGGGGTGGTCAACGGGCCGCTGCACCTGCGGCGCAACCCGGAGCTGCTGGCGCCCCTGCGGTACGTGTTCACCGCGGACGCCATCGAGTGGCACACCGCCCACACCTCGCTGCGGCTGCGATGGACGGCGATCACACACGTCAGTCGTGTGCGGGAGGCGTACCGCCTGGACTGCGTCGACCGGCCCGACCCGCGGTACCTGTGCCGTACGACGCTGACCGCGGCTCAGGACGCGCAGCTGGCCGCATACCTCGACGAGCGGCTGACCGCCCGACTGGCCGCGAAGGCGTCCGTGCAGCCGCTGCCACCGGGGCCAGCGGCTGTCTAGGCCACGCCGGACAGGTACTCCCGACGTCGCTGCGGTTCGAACTTCTCGATCGCGTACCGCAGCATGACCCGCGGCATGACCCGGTACCGCCGGGCCAGGAACTCCTCCTCCGCCGCTCGGTCCCGGTTGCCGACCTCGCGCAGCATCCAGCCCACCGCCTTGTGGACGAGGTCGTGCGGGTCGTGCAGGAGCCGCTCGCTGAGGCGGAAGGTCCAGGAGAAGTCGCCGGCTCTGATGAAGGCGAAGGTCGCCATGACGGCGATGCGCCGGTCCCACACGATGCTTGACCCGGCCAACCGGTCCAGGACGCTCCGGTCCTTGTCGATGAGCCACGGGCCGACGATGTACGGGGCGGACGAGTCCACCAGGTCCCAGTTGTTGATGTGACCGGTGTTGGCCAGGACGGTGGCGAAGATCCGGCCCCGTTCCTCCTCGTCTCCCTTGGCGAACTTCCGCACCAGGATGAACAGCGACGTCAACCTCTCCTCGTGCACGTCGCTGGTCAGCAGCCGGGCCGTCTCGGCCAGGGAGAGGTCGCGCCAGTACCGGGCGGCCACCCTGCGTTGGTCCGGCACGGAGACACCGATGGCCGTGTCGCCCTCGCCGTACCCGCCCGGGACCATCTGCAGAAATCGGCTCGATCCCTCCGCCCGGCCCGGGTCGGCGAGGCTGGCGAGGTCGCGACGGATGTCGGCGGTCGTGGCCATGACTGTGCAACGTACCGCGACCGCCGGTGTCCACGGTGGTGATCGTCGAGTACGTTACCGGCGAGTCGGTACTGACGGCGGGGAGGCCGCGTGACCGGGAAACACCGTTCGTGGTGGGGCTGGGGGCACGTCGAGGAGGCGGTGACCGGTGCGGAGGCCACGGCGTTGGCCGACCGGGTGCGCACCCTGCTGCCCGGCGCCGACCTGACCGAGCACGTCGCGCCGCCGGTGGCCGAACTCGACCTGCGTCGGCCGCGGGTCGATCCGCCGGCGTCACTCGCCCCGCTGTGCTCGACGGAGCCGGCCGACCGCGCGGCGCACACCCACGGCAAGGCGTTCCGGGACGTCGTCCGCAACCTGCACGGGGAGGTTCACGACCCGCCGGACCTGGTGGTCCGGCCGGCGACCGAGCGGGACGTCGTCGACGTGCTGGACTGGTGCGCGGGCCGGGACATCGCGGTGATCCCCTACGGCGGCGGCTCGTCGGTGGTCGGTGGCGTGGAGCCGCGGCTGGACGACGCGTATTCGGCGGCGGTCAGTCTCGACCTCGGGCGCCTCGACCGGGTGCTGGAGGTGGACCGGACCAGCCGGGCGGCCCGCGTCCAGGCCGGCGTGTTCGGCCCGGCGCTGGAGGACCAGCTCCGGCGGCACGACCTGACGCTGCGGCACTTCCCGCAGTCGTTCGAGTTCTCCACCCTGGGCGGGTGGCTGGCGACCCGTGCCGGCGGTCACTACGCCACCGTCCTGACCCACATCGACGACCTGGTGGAGTCGTTGCGGGTGGTCACCCCGGCGGGCACCAGCGAGTCGCGCCGGCTGCCCGGCTCCGGCGCCGGGCCGTCCCCGGACCGGCTGTTCCTCGGCTCGGAGGGCACGCTCGGCGTCATCACCGAGGCGTGGATGCGGCTGCAGGACCGGCCCCGCTGGCGGGCGGGCGCCTCGGTGCACTTCACCGACTACGACGGGGCGGTCGCAGCCACCCGGGCCATCGCCCAGTCCGGGCTGCACCCGAGCAACTGCCGGCTGCTCGACCCCGCCGAGGCGCTCCTCAACGCCGGTGCCGCCACCACCGGCGGCGTCCTCGTCCTGGGTTTCGAGTCCGCCGACCATCCGGTCACCGCGTGGCTGGACCGCGCCGTCGAGTTGTGCCGCGACCACGGGGGCACCCTGCCGGAGCCGCCCCGCGGCGACGACTCGTCCGGCCCGCGGCGGCGGACCGCCACCGCCGACGCCTGGCGCTCGGCGTTCCTGCGGATGCCGTACCAGCGCGACGCGCTCGCCGCCCGGTCGATGATCGTGGAGACGTTCGAGACCGCCTGCACCTGGGACCGGTTTCCCGCCCTGCGCGCCGCCGTGCTCGACGCGGCCGGCGACGCGCTCGGCGCCGTCGGCGCGACCGGTGTGGTCACCTGCCGCTTCACCCATGTCTACCCGGACGGCCCCGCCCCCTACTTCGGCGTGTACGCCACCGGCCGGTGGGGTGCCACCGTCGCCCAGTGGGACCACGTCAAGCAGGCCGTCTCCGACGCGCTGCTCGCCGCCGGCGGCACCATCACCCACCACCACGCCGTCGGCCGCGACCACCGACCCTGGTACGACCGGCAGCGGCCGGACCCGGTCGCGCTCGCGTTGCGCGCCGCCAAGAGCGCGCTCGATCCGTCCTGGATCCTCAACCCCGGTGTCCTCGTCGATCGCGTCCGCTGACTGCTGGCGCATCGAGGCGGTCAGCCCGGCGTCGGCGAGCTAGGTTGTTGTGCTAGCTAGGTAGCGGCGCTAGTGTGTCGACGTGATCGCGGGATGAACCAGGAGCGGCGGGCGCAGTGGCTCCGCGGGGTGCTCGACCTCTGCGTGCTGGCGCTGGTGAGCCGGGGTGAGTCCTACGGCTACGAGCTGTCCCAGGCCTTGCGGGCCTACGGGCTGGGCACCGTGCAGGGCGGCACCCTCTATCCCGTGCTGCTGCGGTTGCAGCGCTCCGGCCTGCTCACCGCGCACTGGCGGGAGGGCGAGACCGGCCCCGCCCGGAAGTACTACCGGATAAGCCCGGCCGGCAGCGCGGCGTTGCGCGCGACCGCCACCGACTGGAGCGCCTTCGCGGCGAGCGTGGGCACGATACTGAGCGAGGAGCCGAAGCGGTGAACCACCACGCCTGGCTCGCCGCCCTCACCGGCGAACTGCGCCGGCACGGGGTGGGGCCTGATCTGACCGGCCACGTCGTCGCCGAGGCGGCCACCCATCTGGCCGAGAGCGGCGAGCCGCCCCTGCGGGTCTTCGGTCCGCCGGAGACGTACGCCCGGGCGGTCGCCGACAGCCTCGGCGGCCCCGACGTACGCCCGCCGCGGCGCCACCCCGGCCCGGTGCGGCTCGCGGCCCGGGGCATCACGAAGCGCTATCGGGGCCGGACCGTCCTGGACCGGGTCGACCTGACCGTGCGGGCGGGGGAGATCGCGGCGGTGGTCGGGGCCAACGGCGCCGGCAAGAGCACCTTCCTGCGGATCTGCGCCGGCCTGCTGAGCCCGGACGCGGGCACCGTCCAGGTGCACGGCACGCTCGGCTACTGCCCCCAGGACGGCGGCACCGCCGAGTTCCTCAACCCTGACGAGCACTTCGTGCTGATCGGCGCGGGCCGGGGCCTGGGCCGGGCGGCGGCCCGTCGGGCCGGCCGCGCGGGGGCCGCCGCGCTGGAGTGGACGCCGCCCCCACGCACCCAGGCGCGGCACCTCTCGGGCGGCACCCGCCAGAAGCTCAACCTCGTGCTGGCCCGCCTCGGCGAGCCGGACGTCCTGCTGCTCGACGAGCCCTACCAGGGCTTCGACCGGGGCACCTACCTCGACTTCTGGCACGAGGTGTGGCGCTGGCGCGACTCCGGCAAGGCCATCGTGGTCGTCACCCACCTGCTCAACCAGCTCGACCGTGTCGACATCGTGCTCGACCTGACCGCCTCCCGGGAGCGCGACGCATGACCAGGATCCTCGTGGTGGCCGAGACCGCCCTGCGCGAACTGCTGCGCCGCCGCACCGTGCTGATCATCCTCCTGCTGTTCCCGCTGGCCTTCTACCTGAGCCGGCGGGGCGACCACCTCGGCCAGTCGATCCGCTTCGTCTGCCTCGGCCTGGGCTGGGCGCTGAGCACCGCCGCGCTCTTCGCCGGCAGCGCGGCGCGCGGCATCGAACCCCGGCTACGGCTCTCCGGCTACGGCAGCCTGCACCTGGTGCTCGGGCGGCTCCTCGCCCTCTGGGCGGTCGGCGTCCTGCTCTCCGCGCCGTACTTCGTGCTCATCCTCGTCGACCAGCACGACGTCCGATACGGTGCGATCGCCCTCATCATGGCGCTGACCGTGGCCGTGGCCGCTCCGTTCGGCCTGCTGCTGAGCGCCGTGCTGCCGCGGGAACTGGAGGGCACGCTGGTGCTGCTCACCGTCGTCGGCCTGCAGATGGTGATGGACCCGGCGAGCACCGCCACCCGGGCGCTGCCGTTCTGGTTCAGCCGGGAGATCGGGACGTACGCCATCGACCACACCGACGGCGGCTACCTCGCCCGCGGCCTGACCCAGGGCCTCGCCTTCGCGCTCGCCCTCACCCTGCTGGTCGTCGTGGCCGCCGCGGTGCGGCTGCGCCAGCGCCGGCACCTGCGGTTCGCGTAGGGCGCGTACCGAAGCCGTCAGTGCGTGCGGGGCACCACCAGGCCGGACTCGTAGGCGAGCACCACGAGTTGCGCGCGATCACGGGCGTGCAGCTTGGTCATGGCACGGTTGACGTGGGTCTTGGCGGTCACCGGGCTGATCACCATGCGCTCGGCGATCTCGTCGTTGGACAGGCCCTGCGCGACCAGGGTGACGGCCTCGCGTTCGCGGGTGGTCAGCTGCGCGAGCGCGGCCCCGGCGTCGGCGGGCGGGGGCTGGGTGACGTACCGGTCGATCAGTTTGCGGGTGATCGACGGTGCGAGCAGCGCGTCGCCACGGGCGGCGACACGGATGGCGTGCAGGAAGTCCTCCGGCAGGATGTCCTTGACGAGGAAGCCGGCGGCGCCGGCCCGCAGCGCGTGGAAGACGTACTCGTCCAGGCCGTAGTTGGTCAGGATGACGACGTGCACGCCGGCCAGGGTGGGGTCCGCCGCGATGCGTCGGGTCGCCTCAATGCCGTCGACGACCGGCATCTGGACGTCGATGAGCGCGATGTCGGGCAGGTGCTGCCGGGCCAGCGCGATCCCCGCGCCGCCGTCGGCGGCCTCGGCCACCACCGTGATGTCGTCCTCGGCGTCGAGCAGCGCGCGGAATCCGCTGCGGATGAGTGGTTGGTCGTCGACCAGCAGGACCCGGATCACGACGGACCGCCCACGGGCAGTTCGGCGTGGACGGTGAAACCGCCCTCGCGGCGCGCCTCGGCGCGGAGCCGCCCGCCGACGGCGGTCACCCGTTCCCGCATCCCGAGGAGCCCGACGCCGGGCACCGGCGGCGCGGACTCCGGCGTGGCTGCGCCGTCGTCATCCACCTGGATGACCACCGCGTCGGGCCGGTAGGCGACCCGGACCGAGGCGGTGGCGGCCGCGGCGTGCCGGGTGATGTTGGTCAGCGACTCCTGCACGATCCGGTAGGCGGTCCGGTCCACCGCGACCGGGACCGCGGTGGGGTCTCCCTCGATCGTCAGGGCCGCGTCCAGGCCGGTCGCCCGCGCGCGTTGCACCAGGTCCGGGACCTGGTCGAGCCCGTACGGCGGGTGGTTGCCGTCGTCGCGCAGCGCTTCCAGGGTCGCGCGCAGCTCGCGGGCCGCCTCGCGACCGGCGTCCCGGATCGCCAGCAGCGCCTCCGGCACCTGTTCACCCCGCTTCTGGCTCAGGTGCACGGCGGCTTCGGCCTGCACCTTGATCACCGAGATCTGGTGGGTGAGCGAGTCGTGCAGCTCCCGCGCGATGTGCAGCCGCTCCTCGTCGGCGCGGCGCAGCGCGATCTCCTCGCGGGTGCGCTCGGCCTCGTCCGCCCGCCGCTCGGCCTGGCGCAGCGCTTCGCCCGCCGCGCCGGCGGCGACCAGCCAGGCCAGCTCGAGGACGCCGCGGGCCTGCACGAACGCCTCGCCCGCGTCGCGCAGGCCCGAGGCCATCGCCGCCACGGGAAGGGCGGCCAGCATGACCACGCTCGCCGCCACGGTGGCTGCACGGTGCCCGGCCCGCACCGCCGCGTACACCGCGACCAGGTACGCGACCGCGAACACGTTGAAGCCGGTGGCCTGGTAGCCCACCGCGCACACTCCGGTGACGACCAGGACGGTGACCGGGGCGCGCCGGCGCACGGCCAGCGCCAGACCGCCGGCCGCCAGCAGCGCGAAGCCGAGCGGATCGAGGCGGTCCGCGGTGCGGTCCGCGGACAGCCCGCTGGTCAGCAGGATCGCCGCCACCCCGACGGCGATCAGCCAGTCCCGGACACGGATCGGTGCGCTGCTCATGCGCGCACCCTAGCCGGACGCCTGCCCCCGGCGACTCGTGCGAGCGGAGGAGCCGTTCCTACCGCGTACGCGGTATCGCCCCGGCCCGCACCCGCGTTCGCGGCAGTCGGGTTCTCCGTCGGCGGCAGCGTGAAGTGTCCACGTCGGCACGACGCCAGGCGGTGGGTCCGCCGGACAGGATCAGGCGACACCTGGCACCGGAAGACGAAGGAGAACCTCATGCCGGTCAGTGATCTGCTCGCCGCGTCCACCGTCGACGCGTACACCCTGACGGTCGACCGCGCCGTGGCCACCGTGGCCGCGCTGTTGGCCCTGGCCGCCGTGATCATCGGCGGGCTGGCGCTGGCCCGGCCCGGCGGGAGGTGGCAGTCCCGGGCGGCGCTAGGGGCGGGAGCGGCCGGCGTGGTCGTCGGCGGGCTGGTGGTGGTCACCGCCGACGGCGGACCCGGCACCGGCAACGGCATCGTCGGCGGTTACGCGGCCCTGGTGCTCGGCCTGGTCGCCGCGCTTCTCGGCGGGCTGGCGCTCGCCCGGACCCGCCGGACCGCCTGAAGCCTGAACCTGACGAGGGCGGCGTCCCCACTCCCGCCCGGCGGGTCTCAGCAGCGGGCTGGCGAGGACGAGCAGCCCGGCGACGGTGACCGCCGTGCGGGGGCTGGTGGCGTGGGCGAGCAGACCGCCGAGCGCGCTGAGGAGGGCGATGGAGGCGCTGCTGCTGATCGACCAGGCCGACAGGGTGCGGGCGATGCGGTCCCTGGGGGTGTGTTCGAGGCGATAGGTGGCGAGCACCGGGTTGTACAGGCTCATGCTGATGATGATCGCGAGCTCGACCGCGATCACGGTGGCGAGGCCGGCGAGGCCGGGCTGGACGAAGGCGAGGCCGATCAGCCAGACCGCGCGGAGCGCGCCGACGGTTCGGAGGATCCGGTGTTGGCCGTACCGCGCCACGACGTGGCGGGCCAGGCGTGAGCCGACGAGTCCGCCGAGGCAGGGGGCGGCGAAGGCGAGGCCGTACTGCCAGGGTGGGAAGCCGAGCTCGCGGAGCATGAGCACGGCCAGCAGCGGCTCGGTGGCCATGATCAGCCCGCTGACGAGCAGGTGGTTGAGGTAGAGCGGCCGCAGGCCGGGGTGGGTCAGGAGGTGCCGCCAGCCGTCGAGCAGTTCGCCGGCCCGCACCCGGCGATCGTCGGTTCGCCGGGGACGTTCCTCCCGCCCGCGGATCGCCGTGATGCCCAGCGCGGAGAGCAGGTAGCTCAGTGCGTCGGCCACCACGGTGGTGACCGGCCCGAACAGCCCGATGGCCGCGCCACCCAGCGGCGGTCCGACGGCGATGGAACTCCACGTCGTCGACTCGAACCTCGCGTTGGCCACGAGCAGGTCGTCCGGCCGGACGACGGCCTTGAGGTAGGCCCCGCCGGCCGCGCCGAAGGCGATCTTGGCCGCGGCGACCACGGCCGAGACCGCCAGCAACTGGACGAAGGTGAGCCGGCCGACGGCGTAGGCGACCGGGATCGTCATCATGGCCGCGAACCGGACCACGTCCATCGCGATCATCACCGGCCGCTTGCGGCGGAACTCCACCCACGGCCCGAGCGGCAACGCGATCAGGGCGCCCACCGCCGGCCCCACCGCTGACAGCGCGGACACCTGAGCGGGGCTCGCGTGCAACACCAGCAGGGCGATCAGCGGGAGCGCGCCGAACCCGAGCGCCGAACCGTAGGCGCTGACCGCGTGGGCGGCCCACAACCATCCGAACTGCCGGCCCAGGGATCGTCTGGCCACCGAGCTGCGCACCCCCGCCCTCCACAACCTGCCGTCGACCGCGACGATGACGGCAGGGCCGAGGTGGCGGACCAACGAGTCGTTCCTGCGGCACCGCCACCGCCCCCGCCGTGCTCACCGTCAGGCCAGGAGGACCTCCCGCATCCTCGCGCCCGGATTGATCCCGCCAACCACCCGGGGACCGGCCGGATCGTGCACGTCGAGGGTGTTGTTGCGGCGCATCAGCTCACGCACCGCTGGGGGCAGCCGGGGCGGGTCGTCCATGGCGGCGAGCACCCGCCCGGCGCTGGCGATCAGTCGATCGGCCAGCGCGGCCGCGTCGGTGTCCACCCGTACCCGGCCGTACTCCCAGCCGGCGGTGGTGAGGTCCAGCACCTCGAACACGTGGGTCAGGAGCGGGTTCGGGTCGGTCACCCGGCCGAGCCGGGGCGCCCGCTCGCCGACCACCGCGACCGCGGCGGCCACCTGCGCGTACGGGTGGAAGCCGCACGGCAACGCGAACAGTGGCCACCGCAGCGCCAGGCCGGCCTCCTTCCACAGGGGCCGGTAGTTCCGGCGGTGCACCAGCAGCCGCCGACCCGTCCGTCGGTACACATCGTGGGCCTGGGCCCGCAGGTCGGCATGGGCCTCGTCGGCGACCTCGCTGACGATCCGGGCCGCGACCACCAGGCCGTCGTCGCCGTCCAGCACCCGGGTCACCGCCTCGACCTGCTCGGGAAACCGGATCTGCGCGCGGGCGCCGTACCGGTGCCGGACGTCACGCAGCAGCGCCTGCTGCCGCTCCGGATCGAGCTGGACCCGCCTGCCGTCCAGCAACCGCCGCAGCCACCGCATCTCGCCTCGTTTCCGCAAGCCGTCCCGGACCGCGGCCATGCTAGTGCGTCGGACGTCCCTCGTATGGTGGTGGGATGGCTGAGCGATCCCTGACCCTGATGGCGGTGCACGCGCACCCCGACGACGAGGCGACGAGCACCGGCGGCATCCTCGCCCGCTACGCGGCGGAGGGGATCACGACCGTGCTCGTGACCTGCACGGACGGGCGGTGCGGCGACGGGCCCGGCGGGGTCAAGCCGGGCGACCCGGGGCATGACCCGGATGCCGTGGTGGCGCTGCGCGAGGCCGAGCTGGCGGCCAGTTGCGAGGCGTTGAAGGTCACCCACCTGGAGACGCTCGGCTATGCCGACTCCGGGATGATGGGCTGGGCGACCAACGACATGCCCGGCGCGTTCTGGAACACGCCGGTGGCGGAGGCGGCGGACCGGCTGGCCGAGTTGATCCGGCGCTATCGGCCCGACGTCGTCGTCACCTACGACGAGAACGGCTTCTACGGCCACCCGGACCACATCCAGGCGCACCGCATCACCATGGCCGCCGTGGAGCAGACGGGCATCCCCGCGAAGGTCTACTGGACCACCGTGCCGCGCAGCGCGTTCGAGGATTTCGGCCGGGTCATGAAGGAGATCGGCGTCGAGTTTCCCGAGCCGGAGGGTCCGTCGGGGGAGATGCCGCAGCTCGGCCTGCCCGACGACGAGATCACCACCTGGGTCGACACCAGCGCCTACGGCGCGCAGAAGTTCGAATCGTTGGCCGCGCACGCCAGCCAGGCCGAGAACATCTTCTTCCTCCAACTCGGTCAGGAGCGGTTCACCGAGCTGATGGGCGTGGAGACCTTCGTACGGGTCCGCGACACCACGAATGCGCCGACGCGTGAGGACGACCTGTTCGCCGGGCTGCGCTGACCGCGCATCCCGCGCGGTCCGGGGCCCGCGGGAAAATGGCACGCGGCAATGATCCCCGCTGGCCATACTGGTGCCCATGAAGCTTGCTGAGGCTCTTGCGCTGCGCGCGGATGCGGCGCGTCGCGCCGACCAACTCCGTGCCCGCATCGCCGCCAGCGCCCGCTACCAGGAGGGCGAGACGCCCGCTGAGGACGCCACCGCCCTACTGGCCGAGGCGGGCGAGGTGCTCGGTGAGCTGGAGTCGCTGATCCGGCGGATCAATCGCACCAACGCCGCCACGGTGGTGGAGGGCGGCACACTCACCGACGCGCTCGCGCGCCGCGACGTGCTCCGGCTGCGGCACAACGTCGTCACCTCCGCCGCCGACGCGGCGGCCGGGGAGGGCCAGCGCGGATATCGGCAGCTGCGGTCGGAGCTGAAGATGATCCCGGCACTGCCGGTGGCGGAGCTGCGCCGCCAGGCCGACGACCTTGCCCGGCAGGTGCGCGAGGTCGACACGCTGATCCAGCGGACGAACTGGGAGGTCGACCTGCTGGGCTGAGAGGTTGCGGAGCAGGTAGCCGACGTGGAGGCGTGCACGAACCCGAGAGCCGGCGGGTGATCCGGCTCCCTCCTGGCGCGCCGCGGGCAGGCGCAGGGGTTCGACTCCCCGGCACACATCGCACGCCCAGCACAGCACACAGGTGACGGCGCACAGGACACGGCACACCACCGGGTGCAGATCCACGACGGCGAGGGTGGGACAGGGGACTTCCGCAACCCGTACCGCCGAGCAGCCGCCACCCCCCCGGAGCAGGAGAGGGGTGGCGGCTGCTCGGCGATCAGGCGACCTGTGGCGCGCGGGACTCCTGGCGCGGTGTGAACGAGAGGTGCGCCGACAGCGCGCGGAGAAAGTCGGGCGCGTCGAAGATCCGGCCGGCGGACGCGACACCGCTCGTCCTCGTCCGACCGGTGAGAATGCGATGGACCGCCTCGACCGCCAGCGGAGCGCTGATGGCGTAGATGTCCTGGCCGCTGGCCACGACGCGTCGCTGTGTGTCGCCGGCGCGCACGATGACGTCGACGGTGAACGTCTGGGCGGACCGGCCGCGCTCGTCGACCGCGGTCGGCGCGGGGGTGCCCGGCGCCGCCAGGTCCCTGGCCGCGTCGGTGGTCATGTACGTCCGTACCTCCGGAATGGACAGGTGGCTGGGGACGGTGACGACGTCGGCCATCGTGAAGTCGCCGAGGACGGTCCGCGGGCCCAGCGGAGCGGGAAAGTCCCATTCCAGGGTCGGCAGGTCGCTCTGGTCGGCGTGATAGTCCAGCCGGCCACCGGTGTAGCGGACCCGTCGGCCGTCGCGCCGTTCCCGGGAGACGGTGCCGGAGGCGAGGGTCCCGCCCGTGGGGTGCCAACTGCTCAGTCCGTACGCGACGTGCGCCTCGTCGGCCGCCGTCCAGTCACCCATCGCCGTCGTGACCAGCAGGTCGCCGAGTCCGCCGAAGAACGCCATCGCCGGCACCACCGCGACTCCCGCGGCCCGAGCCCGCTCGGCGAAGTGCGTGAAGGTGTCGTGATTGGCCTCGATCTCGGCCGCCACATCCACGTACGGGATCCCGGTGCGCAGGGCGGCCTCGATCACCGGGGCCGCGGTCGAGGCGAACGGGCCGGCACAGTTGATGACCGCGGCCGCTCCCTTCAACGCCTGGTCGAGCGAGGCCGGATCGTCGACCGACGCGACCCGGTGTTCGAGCCCCGGGTGCGACGCCGCCAGCGCCTGCAGCCGGCCCGCGTCGCGACCGACGAGAAGCGGGACGAACCCGCGTTCGCGCAACGCCGTCACCACGAACCGCCCGGTGTGCCCGTACGCGCCGAACACCGCCACAGTCTGCATTTCCCGCTCCTCGAAAGATCGACTGGGAAGATCCTCTCCCCGGCCGCCGGTACGGGCCAGTGTCTGGAACGCCATCCCTCGTACAATTTCGGACATGACCACTGTCGCGCTCGCCGCCACCGACGCGATGCTGCACTTCGAGCTCGCCATGGCCTGCGAGGTCTTCGTCCGCGACCCCACCGGCCTGGCGGACCCGTGGTACGACCTGGTGGTCTGCGGCCCCGGCCCGGTCCGGATCGGCAGGTTCCAGATGGAACCCGACGACGGGCTGGACCGGCTCGCCCGCGCCGACACCGTGATCATCCCTGCGGTGGAGGACATCGACGCGGACGTGCCGTCCGACCTGCTCGACGCCGTCCGCGCGGCCCACGAGGCGGGCGCTCGGCTGGTCTCGCTGTGCACCGGTGCGTTCGTGCTGGCCGCGGCCGGGGTGCTGGACGGGCTGCGCGCGACCACGCACTGGGCCCACACCGAGGCGCTGGCCGCCCGCTATCCCCGGGTGACGGTCGACCCCGACGTGCTCTACGTCGACAACGGCACCGTGCTCGCCTCCGCCGGCAAGGCCGCCGCGCTCGACCTGTGCCTGCACCTGATCCGCCGCGACCACGGCTCGACGGTCGCCAACGCGGTCGCCCGCCGCCTGGTCGTGCCGCCGCACCGCGCCGGCGGCCAGCCCGAGTCCGTGGCCACCCCGGGGCCCGCCCGCGACGACCCCCCCCGCGCCGACCTGCTCCCCTGGGTGATGGAGCGGTTGGACCGACCGTTGACCGTGGAGGACCTGGCCCGGCGGGCGAACATGAGCTCCCGCCATCTGGCCCGCCACTTCAGGTCGGTGACCGGCGCCACCCCGCTGCAGTGGCTGTCGACGCAGCGGATCCGCCGGGCCCAGGAACTGCTGGAGAACACCGACAGCGGCATCGACGCCATCGCGCAGGCGGCCGGCATGGGGACCGCCACGACCCTGCGCCGCCACTTCCACCGCACCGTGGGTGTGCCTCCGGACGCCTACCGCCGCACCTTCCGCAGCGCCGGGCCGTCATCCGAATCGTGATCACCATCCGGTCGGCGGCCTGGTCCGACGGCGGTGCCCCCACGCCGCGACCGGCCCGCCACCCGTTCGGGTTACCCCGGCCGCAAAACTTGATTCATTCCAGAAGACTGGGCTAGTGTTCGTCGGGTGACGTCCGACTTCGCGGCTCAGCTGCGGGCGGTCTCGTTGCGCGTGACCCGTCCCCGGTTGGCGGTGCTCGCCGCGCTGCGGGACCATCCCCACGTCGACACCGACACGGTGATCGCCCTGGTGCGGGCGGACCATCCCACGGTGTCCCACCAGGCGGTCTACGACGTGCTGCGTGCGCTCACCGACGCCGGTCTGGTGCGGCGCATCCAGCCGGCCCGTGCCTCCGCCCGCTACGAGTCACGGGTGGGGGACAACCACCACCATGTCGTGTGCCGCTCCTGCGGCGCGATCGCCGACGTCGACTGCGCCGTCGGCCATGCACCCTGTCTCACCGCCTCCGACGACCACGGCTTCTCGGTCGACGAGGCGGAGGTCGTCTACTGGGGCACCTGCCCCGACTGTGCGACCGAACGCACCTCCCAGCGATCCGCCAGTCCGGAAGGAAGCAGATGAGCGACACCGAGGACTACACCCCCACCAGCGCGCAGGGCGTGGACAAGAAGGAGGCGGCCGGCTGCCCGGTCGCGCACGACTCCGTGACCGCGCACGGCAGCGAGAGCGAGAACCCGGCGATCGACTCGCCCACCCCGAAGACGGGCGGTCGTCCGCGCACCAACCGGGACTGGTGGCCCAACCAGCTCGACCTCTCGGTGCTGCACGCGCACTCCAACAAGGGCAACCCGCTGGGGGAGAACTTCAGCTACGCCAAGGAGTTCAGCAAGCTCGACGTCGAGGCCCTCAAGCGGGACATCACCGAGGTCCTCACCACCTCGCAGGACTGGTGGCCGGCCGACTTCGGCCACTACGGCGGCCTGATGATCCGGATGAGCTGGCACGCCGCGGGCACCTACCGCATCCACGACGGTCGCGGCGGCGCCGGCGACGGTGGTCAGCGGTTCGCCCCGCTCAACAGCTGGCCGGACAACGCCAACCTCGACAAGGCCCGCCGGCTGCTGTGGCCGGTCAAGCAGAAGTACGGCCAGAAGATCTCCTGGGCCGACCTGCTCGTGCTCGCCGGCAACGTCGCCCTGGAGTCGATGGGCTTCAAGACCTTCGGCTTCGGCTTCGGCCGCGAGGACGTCTGGGAGCCCGAGGAGATCTTCTGGGGTCCGGAGGACACCTGGCTCGGTGACGAGCGCTACGCCTCCGAGAAGGAGATGGTGGCGGGCGTCGGTGCGACCGAGATGGGTCTCATCTACGTCAACCCGGAGGGCCCCCGCGGCAACGCGGACCCGGCCGCGGCGGCGCACTTCATCCGCGAGACCTTCGCCCGGATGGCGATGAACGACGAGGAGACCGTCGCCCTCATCGCCGGTGGCCACACCTTCGGCAAGACCCACGGCGCCGGCGTCGCCGACGACCACGTGGGCCCGGAGCCCGAGGGCGCTCCGCTGGAGGCGCAGGGCCTCGGCTGGTTGAGCACCCACGGCAGCGGCAAGGGCGCGGACACGATCACCAGCGGTCTCGAGGTGACGTGGACGGACCGGCCGACGCAGTGGAGCAACCGCTTCTTCGAGATCCTCTTCGGCTTCGAGTGGGAGCTGACCACCAGCCCGGGTGGCGCCAAGCAGTGGGTCGCCAAGGACGCCCCGGAGATCATCCCGGACCCGTTCGACCCGTCGAAGAAGTACAAGCCGACGATGCTCACGACCGACCTGTCGCTGCGCGTCGACCCGGCGTACGAGAAGATCTCGCGCCGCTTCCTGGAGAACCCCGACGAGTTCGCGCTGGCGTTCGCCAAGGCCTGGTACAAGCTGCTGCACCGCGACATGGGTCCGGCCAGTCGCTTCCTGGGGCCGTGGGTTCCGGAGGTCCAGCTCTGGCAGGACCCGGTGCCGGCCGTCGACCACGAGCTCGTGGGTGACAGCGACGTCGCCGCCCTGAAGGCGAAGGTCCTGGAGTCCGGCCTCACGACCGCCCAACTGGTCTCCACCGCCTGGGCCTCCGCCGCGAGCTTCCGGTACACCGACAAGCGCGGCGGCGCCAACGGCGCGCGGATCCGCCTCGAGCCGCAGCGCAGCTGGGAGGTCAACCAGCCCGAGCAGCTCGCGACGGTCCTGGCGACCCTGGAGGGCATCCAGCGGGAGTTCAACTCCGCCGGCGGCGCGAAGATCTCGCTCGCGGACCTCATCGTGCTGGCCGGGTCGGCCGCCGTCGAGAAGGCGGCGCGCGACGCGGGCGTCGAGGTGACCGTGCCGTTCCACCCGGGCCGCACCGACGCGACCCAGGAGCAGACCGACGTCGAGTCGTTCCGGGTCCTCGAGCCGCGCGCCGACGGTTTCCGCAACTACCTGCGTCCCGGCGAGAAGACCCAGCCGGAGGTGCTGCTCGTCGACCGTGCCTACATGCTCAACCTGACCGCCCCCGAGATGACCGTCCTCGTCGGCGGCCTGCGCTCCCTCGGGGCCAACGTCGGCGGCACGCGGCACGGCGTCCTCACCGAGCGGCCCGGCGTGCTCACCAACGACTTCTTCGCCAACCTGCTCTCCCCGGGCACCCGGTGGAAGGCGTCGGAGTCCGACGAGCACGTGTACGAGATCCGGGACCTGGCCACCGACGAGGTGAAGTGGACCGCCACCGCGGTCGACCTCATCTTCGGGTCCAACTCCCAGCTGCGGGCCCTCGCGGAGGTCTACGCCAGCGAGGACGCCCGCGAGAAGTTCGTGGCCGACTTCGTGGCCGCCTGGACCAAGGTCATGGAGCTCGACCGGTTCGACCTCGCCTGACCCTGCGCCAACCGACGAGCCCGGTCGATCCGTCAGCGATCGACCGGGCTCGTTCGGCATCGCCTCGCGGGTGGCGCGGGGGAGCGGTCAGGAGACGGCAGCCCTCACCAGCTCGGCGACCTTCTTCTCCACCGCCGGGCTCCACTGGTGGAGCGCGTACGCCACCGGCCACAGGTCACCGTCGTCGAGGTTGGCCGTGTCCTGGAAGCCCAGGGTCGAATACCGGTAGTTGAACTTGCCCGAGTCCTGGAAGAAGACGACGATCTTGCCGGCGGCGTTCGCGTAGGCGGGCATCCCGTACCAGGTCTTCGGCGACAGCTGCGGCGCGGTGGCGGTCACCGTCGCACGGACGCGCTCGGCCAGCGCGCGGTCCTCCGGCGCCATCTGCGCGATCCGGTCGAGGACCGCCTGCAGCTCGTCGGCCTTCTTCGCGCCCTTCTTGCCCTCGGCGCGCAGCTCGGCGGCGCGCTCCTTCATCGCGGCGCGCTCCTCGGGGCTGAAGCCGTCGGAACCGGTCGTGGACTTCTTCGTGGACATGCTCGGGCTCCCGTTCCCCGCTCCGGGCTCGGCATGATGCCGGCCGTCTCGGGAGAAGGCTAGGCCCCGGGGCGCCCCCGGTGCTTCTCGATTCCTGATCGGCTCGGCGGCCCGGACGAGGTGGTCCGGGCGGGGCGCGCCGTCAGGCCTGACCGCTTCCGCCACGGCGAGGCCTCCTCCTGGCGATCTCGCCCTGGATCGGCAGCCAGTAGAAGGGGATGAACGCGGCGATCACCGCCACGCCGAGAGCGGGAAGCAGGGCGCCCAGCAGGGTTCCGGTGGCGATCCAGGCGAGGGCGAGCCGAAAGCGCCGGCCGATGGCGCGTACGCCGGCGGAGTCGATGGTGGTCACGAGCAGCCGGTGGTGACGACGCGCGTACGCCCAGATGACGTTGAACAGGATGGCGGCCAGCTCGAAGGTGATGCCGTGCAGGACGACGGCGGTGCGCTGCCCCTGCCCGTCGCGGAACGCCTCGGCCAGGACGGACGCGGCGAACGGCAGGAACGCGATGTCCATCAGCAGCACCGTGTTCAGGAACAGCACCACCCGGTCGACGGTGCGGATCTGGTCGAACATGACGTGGTGGTTCGCCCACACCTGCCCGATCAACATGAAGGTGACCACGTACGCCAGGTAGGACGGCCACAGTGCGACAAGGTCGTGGAACAGCCGACCGGTGTCCCGCGGCGGACGGATCTCCAGGACGAGCAGCGTGACGGCGATGGCGATGACCGCGTCGCTGAACGCCACGACCCGGGACGGATCGCGCTCCATGCCGAACGGCGTCGACCGTCCGGACCCGCGAACAGGTTCTGTCACCGCCTCAGCGTGGTGCAGTGGACGCCGACCCGGGCGGAGCCGAGCGGCGTGTCACCCGGCGGCCATTGACGTGTTCGTCGCACCGAGCGGTTCGAGGAGGCTGTCCGCCCGGAGCGGGCGATCAAGGAACGGGAGCAGAGTTACTCCCCGCCACTATCAACATATAGCGGACCGGGGGGCTTGCGGCAAGACCCGGGTCGTGCCGCAGAATCGTCGGCCGAGGCCGGGAACCTTCGTAATTAGGGGATTCGCGGAAATAACGCGGATCGTGCCACCGTGCACCGGTTGGCAGCGGCCTCAGATCGGAGCTGACGACGTGAACCCGCTGACCACCAGCGCCTTTGATCTTCCCGACAATCTCGCCGCCAAGGCCGACCCGAGGCTGATCGCCGCCGACGAGCAGCACTTCGCGGCCATCGCGGAGAGCCTCGAGCGCTCGATCGCCGACCTGTCCGACCGCCTCGATGCCGCGCGCAAGGCGCCCGGCGGGATCGGCCGGCGCGCGATGGACCGGGACGAGGAGGTCCACCGGCTGACCGCTCGGCTGCGCGCCCTGCGTCGCTTCGGCCTGGACCTGTGCCTCGGACGCATGGTCGGCGCGGACGACGCCGAGCCCGTGTACGTCGGACGATTCGGCCTCACGGACGGCGCGGGCCGCCGGCTGTTGCTCGACTGGCGCTCTCCCGCGGCCGAGCCGTTCTTCGGCGCGACCCACGCCAACCCGATGGGTCTGGCGAGCCGCCGCAGGTATCGCTGGACCCGGGGTCGGATCAGCGACTACTGGGACGAGGTGTTCACCTCCGACGGGCTCGAGGGGCACGCCGCCCTCGACGACCAGTCCGCCTTCATCGCCAGCCTGGGCGGCACCCGGTCGGCCCGGATGCGCGACGTGCTCGGCACCATCCAGGCCGACCAGGACGCCATCATCCGCGCGGGATCGAGCGGTGCGCTCGTCGTCGACGGCGGCCCGGGCACCGGGAAGACCGTCGTGGCGCTGCACCGCACCGCCTACCTCCTCTACGCCGACCCGCGCCTCGGCCACCGCCGGGGCGGCGTGCTGTTCGTCGGCCCGCACCAGCCCTACCTGGCCTACGTCGGCGACGTCCTGCCCAGCCTCGGCGAGGAGGACGTGCAGACCTGCACGCTGCGGGACCTCGTTCCCGAGGGCGCCACGGCAACCGTCGAGACCGACCCGGACGTGGCCCGCCTGAAGTCGTCGGCGGGCCTCGTGACGGCGATCGAGG
Organism: Micromonospora sp. I033; assembly: GCF_053890995.1. NCBI lineage: Bacteria > Bacillati > Actinomycetota > Actinomycetes > Micromonosporales > Micromonosporaceae > Micromonospora > Micromonospora sp. I033. Next base: position 67,442 of record NZ_JBSSLX010000005.1, read on the forward strand.
CGGCCGTCAGGTTCTACGAGGAGCCGCCGGCCAAGGGGATGACGGTCACGACCGACGAGTCCGACATCTGGCTGAGCGCCGACGACTGGGCCGAGGCGTTCGAGGCGCCGGGGCCCGGTTCCCCGCACAACGAGGCGCGGGACGAGATCTGGACGGAGCTGCTCACGATCCTGCTCGGGCGGTACGACGGCGACGAGCCGGAGGACCTGGTCCGCCGGTCGCTGCTGCGGAACAGGGAGCTGCGCGCCGCCTTCAACCGCGCCTGGCCGCTGCTCGACCCGGCGGACCTCGTCGGGGATCTGTGGTCGGTCCCCGCCTACCTGCGGAAATGCGCTCCCTGGCTGAGCGACGAGGAGGTCCGGAAGCTCCAGCGCGACGACGCGCGGGCCTGGACGGTGTCCGACCTGCCGCTCCTGGACGCGGCACGGCAGCGGCTCGGCGACCGGGAGGCGTCCGGACGCCGGCACCGGCGCGACGCCGCCGTCGCCGTCCAGCGCGAGCACATGGCCCGGGTCGTCGACGACCTGATCGCGTCCGACGCGTACGACGACGGCGAGGGCCTGATGACGATGCTGCGCCAGCAGGACCTACGGGACGTCCTGGTCGACGAGACCGGACTGCCCGGCGCCGACCGGGACCCGCTCGCCGGCCCGTTCGCGCACATCGTCGTGGACGAGGCTCAGGAACTGACCGACGCCGAGTGGCAGATGCTGCTGCTGCGCTGCCCGTCCCGGAGCTTCACCATCGTGGGGGACCGCGCCCAGGCCAGGCACGGGTTCACGGAGTCGTGGCAGGAACGGCTCGAGCGGATCGGGCTCGACCGGATCGACCTGGCCACCCTGGCTATCAACTACCGGACGCCGCAGGAGGTCATGACGGAAGCCGAGCCGGTCATCCGGGCCGTGCTCCCGGACGCCAACGTGCCGACCTCCATCCGCCGCAGCGGCATCCCCGTCGTACACGGGTCCGTCTCAGACCTGGACTCGATCCTCGACGCCTGGCTCGCCGCGCACGCCGACGGGATCGCCTGTGTCATCGGCGCGCCCACGTTCCGGGCGACGCCCCGCGTCCGGTCGCTGACCCCGGAGCTGTCGAAGGGACTCGAGTTCGACCTGGTCGTCCTCGTCGATCCCGAGACGTTCGGTGAGGGCATCGAAGGGGCGGTCGACCGCTACGTCGCGATGACCCGGGCGACCCAGCAGCTCGTCGTCCTGAGGAGCCCCTGACGTCACCCCCGCTCGCCCTCGTCCGGCCCGGTCAGCCAGGTGCGGATGCCGGCGAGGGCGGTGGGGCCGTAGTCGTCGTCGACGTCGCGGGCGAGGTCGGCGATGGAGGTCGCTCGGAGGGCGGCGCGCCAGGCGGCCTCGGCGCCGGCCATCGCCCGGGCGATGGGACACGGCCGGGTGCAGGCCTCCTGCGGTGTCGCCAGCGGGCCCCGCTGGCGGATCTCGGTGCACACGAACGCGGGCTGAGCGCCGTCGACGGCCATGACCACGTCGAGGATGGTGATCAGCTCGGGCGCCCTGGTCAGGACGTATCCGCCCGCCTTGCCCTGAACGGAGGTCACCAGGCCGGCGCGGGACAGGGCCTGCAACTGTTTGGCCAGGTAGCTGCCCGAGACGTCGTGCAGTTCCGCGAGCCGGGCGGCCGGCACGGGCTCCGTGGCCGTGGTCAGCACCACGCAGCAGTGCAGTGCCCACTCGACCCCACCTGACAGCTTCACCCGACCCCCCTTGACTCGGACAAAGACTATCCGACTAATGTCTCGGACAAGAGTTGTCCGAGTTCGGGGACGGGGTCCTCGACGAAGTCGGCGTGCCGTGCGACACGTCGTGGAAGGGTGAGAACCATGAAGCTCACAGTCATCGGGGGCACCGGACTGATCGGCTCCCAGGTGGTCCAGAAGCTGACCGCGGCCGGACACGAGGCCGTTCCCGCGGCGCTGTCGACCGGCGTCGACCTGATCACGGGCGAGGGCCTGGACCGGGCGCTGGAGGGCGCCGACGTGGTGGTCAACGTGGCGAACTCGCCGACCTTCGACGAGGCCTCGCTCGACTTCTTCCGGACCTCCATGACCAACCTGCTGGCTGCCGGGGAGCGCGCCGGCGTGCGCCACCAGGTGGTCCTCTCGATCGTGGGAGTGGACCAGGTGCCCCAGCTCGACTACTACCGCGCCAAGACGCTGCAGGAGGATCTGCTCCGGCAGGGGCCGACGCCGTACTCCATCGTGCGGGCCACCCAGTTCTTCGAGTTCGTGAACGCGGTCCTGTCCTGGACCTCCGACGACAGCACGGTCCGCCTGCCCGCCACCCGGGTGCAGCCGATGGCCGCCGCGGACGTCGTCGACGCGGTCGTCGACGTCGCCACCGGGACGCCGCTGCAGGGCATCCGCAACGTCGCCGGCCCGGACGTCTTCGCTCTCGACGACCTCGGCCGGATCACCCTGGCCGCGCGGCAGGACAACCGCACCGTCGTCACGGACGACACGGCCGGCATGTTCGCGGTCGTCGACGGGGACGTGCTCATCGCGGGCCCGGACGCGCACCTGGCGCCCATCCACTACCGGGACTGGATCCAGGCCGCCCACTGACCGGAGCGGGGTGGCCCGGCGGTGGCCGGCCCTCGCCGTCCGCCGTCGCCGGGGCACGCGGGCGACCGCCGCAGGTTCGTCTCAGTCCGGGACGGGCGGGATCCCCGCCGGTGGGTCGGCCCGGCGAGGCCCGGCGTCCGTCGGCTCGCGGAGACGCTCGATCAGCTCGCGTGACGCCTCGACGAAGCGCTCGTCGGACTCGCAGGGCCGGTGCCCCTGGATCGGCGGCGGGACGCTGTCGCCCGGTGGAGCCACGACGCCGGTGGGGTCTCGCAGCCTGCGGTCCACCGTCGCCGCCGGATCCCCGGCGGGGGCCGGCGCGCCCGGCCGGTGGGCGGCGAAGATCCAGCCGCCGACGGGGTCGGTGTCGCGCCACAGGTTCAGCCACCGCCAGCCGATCCGGGCGCCGACCTCGTGCAGCACCTCGTCGTCGAGGTAGGCGGGGAAGAGCCGGGCGTAGAGCCGGCGCAGTGGTGACGCGTGGGTGAGCAGGGCGACCCGGCTGCTGACCCGGGGTGGCAACTGGAGCACCGTCGCGGCGGCCAGGACCGAACCGTGGCTGTGTCCGGTGAGCAGGACGGCGTTGCCGCGCCCGACCAGGTAGGTGATTCGTCGCGTCAGTTCCGGCACGGCACGTTCGGCGTAGCAGGGCGGCGCGAACGGGTGGGCGGCTCGGGGCCAGAAGGTGCCCAGGTCCCACAGGACGCCGATGTGGCGCCGGAACTCGACGGTCCGGTAGGCGAAGATCGCGGCGAGAAGCAGGCCGAGGATGATCGCCGCGACGAGCCAGCTGCCGAACGCGATGGCGAAGGTGACCAGGTCGGCCGGCACCCCCGCGTACCGCTCCAGGACGCCGCCCGGTTGCGGGCCCAGTCGACCGATGGTGGTGGTGGCCGTGCCGAGGCCGGCGAGGCCGGCGTAGACCACCGCCAACGGGATCAGCCACTCGGTGAAGCGGGCCCGGGCTATCGCCTTCCGCGCCTGCCGCAGTCGCGGTTCGGCTTCCGCCGTCGGATCCGGGTGGTCGTGCGCGACGATCGCCGCCGCGGCGCGGAGGCGGCCGCGCCGGGTGATGACCACCACCAGGCCCACGACCACCACGGTGAGCAGTACCGCCCGGAAGAAGCCGTAGATCGCCCAGGTGTACGTCTTCGGCGGACCCACGGCCGGTCCCGCTGGGTGCGGCGCGCCCCGGTCCAGGAAGTCCGCCACCCGGTAGACCAGCTCGGCGGAGAACACCACCGCCAGACTGATCGCCGCGGCGGCGCTCGCCAACGGTCCCAGCCCGAGCAGCGGCGTGGCCCGTGGCTGGCGGTCCCGGCGCCAGAGCAGGGCGGCCCCCAGCGCGGCCAGCAGGGCCGTCTGGGTGACGAAGAGGCAGGTCAGGATGGATTCGTAGCCGGGAAGTCCCGCACCGTCGTGCCGGCGCACCGGGCCGGCCAGGACGTGGGCCGTCACCACGACGGTCAGGACGATGGCGATCGTCCGCAGCGTGCGGGTGATCCGGTCGAGCCGCCGATCCGTGGCGGCCCGGTCGATCAGCGGGGGCGTGCAGAGCAGGACGACACAGGTGGCCAGGACCGCCCCGGTGATGACCACCAGCGCGATCGTGGTGGCCGAGGCCCCGCCCGGGACCCGGGCGGCGAGCAGCGTGCCGGCCAGTGTCGCGAAGGCGGCGGCGACATGGATGGAGCGCAGCCGGCCCACCAGTGGCTCGGCGTCCCACTGACCGATGGTGCTGAGCCGATGCCCGGAGACCGCCGTCTCCGGCGCGCGAAACGCGTCGAACACCCTCCCCGGACGGGTGCTGGCCCGCCAGACCAGCCCGATGGCGGCGACCGGTACCAGCGCCAGGACCGCCAGCCGCAGCCCGGCGGGTCGCCCGCCCAGCCAGGACAACCAACTGCGTCCGGCCAGGCAGTGCGGCGAGGTCAGACACTTCCAGGCGATCAGGTCCAGTGCGACGCCGGCGACGGCGAGCACGTACAGCGCGGTCAGCGTGAGCGCCAGCAACCGGCACAGGGATCTGATCAGCGCACCAGAGCCACGGTTGGCCGGACGCATCCAGATCGCCAGGTTGACCAGCATGAACGGCAACAGGAACACCAGCGACAGCGTGCGGGCCATGGTCCCGGAGGGCAGGTCGCCCCAGCGGTACACCTCCAGCGTCACCCGGCCGTCGCGGTCGGAGGCCGAACCCGGGCGGAGCCGGTAGAAACCCCCGCTGCGGTCGCCCGCGACCTGCTCGGTCCGTGGCACGTCCAACAGTTGGCCGGCGCTCGCGGCGGCTGCCCCGTGTACCCGCAGCTCCACCACGTCATCGGACGCTTCCGGCCCGCCCCACCGCGCTGATGCCTCCGC